>NZ_JASGCA010000012.1:0-121460 GCF_030449715.1 Bacillus sp. LB7 | reverse complement strand
ACTAGATTTCACTCACATTTTAACAAAAAAAGCTTGTCGATCAAGCCACTTTTTATGGCTTTGTCGACAATCTGAAAGAAGCCGAACTTCGGCTTCTTTTTTTATAAATTGAAATATAGTATGATTATTCCATTAATTCAACAAAAAGGAGCGGACGGTGATTAATGTTTAAAGAAAAATAAACAAACTTACCGAAAAATCACACAATTAATACTCTTTAACAAGCCCTTTACAATGGGTTTACGTTCATATGCTACACTGACGCAGAGATCACAATGAAGAACCAAACCAATCGTGAGGTGTATGTCAGTGAGTATGGACAAAAGCTTAAGAATGTATAATGAATACTCAAGCCAGCATATCTATTCTTGTGCTCTATCTGAAAAAGCAGTGCGGTATTTGAATATAAAACGGGCAATGGATATCGTCCTATCACTCATCGGTCTCGCCATTACACTGCCGGTGATTCTGTTATTCTGTATTTTGATTTCTATAGAGACTCCTGGATCGCCTTTTTACCGCCAGGAACGCGTTGGAAAAGACGGGAAGCACTTTAAGCTGATTAAATTGCGCTCTATGAGAATCGATGCCGAAAAATCCGGTGCGAAATGGGCGCAGAAGGATGATCCGCGCATCACTGCAGTCGGGTCTTTTATAAGAAGAACAAGAATCGATGAACTTCCGCAGTTGATCAATGTGCTGGCCGGAGATATGAGCCTTGTGGGACCAAGGCCTGAAAGACCGATGTTTACCGCTCAGTTTCACCATGAAATTCCGGGATTTAAAAACCGCTTAATCGTTAAGCCGGGTTTAACGGGACTTGCGCAGGTGAACGGAGGCTATGATATCAGTCCGAGAGAAAAATTGGTGCACGATCTGTATTACATTCGGAATTTAACGTTTCTTCTCGATTTGAAGGTTATGCTGAAAACGATTAAAGTAGTATTAACCGGCGAAGGAGCCAGATAATACGAGGAAGTTAGGAATATGCTATGTCTACCATTACGAAACAAATATTAAGCGGTGCAAAATGGACAAGTGTTTCAACTTTGATCGTCACGGTCATTCAAATTATACAGTTTGCACTGCTCGGCAATATCATGACAATTGCCGAATTCGGTTTGGTCGGAATGCTGACCACCGTAACGATTTTTACACAAATTGTACTTGATATGGGATTCGGGGCCGCTTTAATTCAAAAGGAGAACATCAGTGAACGCCAATTATCGACCTTATATTGGCTGAATATCCTAACGGGCATCCTTTTGTTTATCGGCCTCTTTTTCCTGAGTCCGTTCATCGCAGACTTTTATCAGCGGGACGAACTGGTTTTTCTTGTGCGGATTTTGGCCGTCATGTTTTTAATCGCCCCGGTCGGCCAGCAGTATCAATATATGCTGCAAAAAGATTTGAAGTTTAATGTGCTGAGCAAAATAGAAGCGGGTGTCACCGTTTTGTCATTTGTGCTCCTGCTCGTTTTAGTTTTTCTGATGGATCCGATCGTGGCCTATGCATTGTCACAAGTTTTTCTTAATTCAGTTAAAGGCATCATGTTTTTTGCTGTATATTTAAAAAAATGGCGTCCTTCTCTCGTCTTTGCGTTGGGGGAAGTGAAAGAATTTTTCTCATTCGGCGCTTTTCAGCTCGCTTCAAGGCTAGTAAACAGACTTGGCGCCAATATCGACATGATTTTGATCGGACGGTTTCTCGGTGCGGAAGCATTGGGAATCTATAACCTGGCGTATCAAATTATTACGATTCCTGTATTAAAAATCAATCCGATCGTGACACGGGTAGCATTTCCCGTCTTCTCAAAGAATCAAGGGAACAATCAAACGCTGCGCGAAGGCTTTTTAAATATGACAAAGCTTCTCTCGCTGATTTCATTCCCGCTTCTGATCGGATTGATGACTGTTTCCGATTTATTTATTGAAGTCGTCTTCGGAGAAAAATGGCTGCAGGCCGTACCGGTTCTGAATATCCTTGCGATTGTCGGGCTGCTCAGGGTTCTGATGAATCCGAACGGATCGGTTTTGCTGGCGAAGGGGAGAGCAGACTTGGCATTTTATTGGGACAGCGGGATCATGCTCCTTTACGGGCTGTCTCTTTATGCGGCGGTATTAACGAGTGATTTGACGATCACCGCCTGGACCTATGCAGCGATCAGCCTGATCAATTTCTTTATCGGCAGATGGCTGCTCAAATATGTCATCCAGCTGAAGATGGGCGAATATTTCAGAACCGTTGGAAAACCGCTGGCATTGACACTGCTCATGGCATTGCTGGCTCTTGTCTTGAGCGTCGGCAGCAGACATCTGCTTCACGGCGCCATGCTTCAGCTGGCAGTTTCCGTCGGGATCAGCGGAATTTTTTACGGTTTTCTGGTCGGCAAATTTTATCGGCGGGCTATGAAGACCCAATTAGGAAGATGACAGCAGAAAGGGCGGTTCATCATTGAAGGTTCTTTGGATTACGAGTGTTTATCCAAGCAGTCAAAAACCGGGAGAAGGCGTTTTTCATGAAACACAGGTTCAGGCGCTGCGGATGCAGGGCGTTGATGTGGCGGTCATCTGTCCATCGCCTGTGAACCCTGCTCCCCTCAGGCTGCTGAAAAAAAAATACCGTCAAGCACGAACAATCCCGGAATATGAGGAAAGAAAAGGCATCCCGGTCTACAGACCGCCGTATACGGCTCTGCCTGGACAGCTAAAATGGGCTCAGCCGCATCGCCGGATTGCAAAGTCCGTATTGAGGACGATCGAGAAGCACGGGCTTGCGCCGGATCTTATCCATGCCCATTTCGCGATGCCATCCGGGGGTGCTGCTGCCGTTGTTTCACAGAGGCTGAAAGTTCCTTATGTTCTGACTTTGCACGGAAGCGATGTCAATATTTATCCCCAATACAGCAAAGGTGCATTTCGAGCATTTGAAACAGCTGTGCATTCCGCGGCAAAAGTTCTGGCTGTCAGCGATGAGCTGAAAGCCAAAACAAAAGAAATGACCGGTGCTGAATGCTCGGTTCTTCCTATCGGCGTCAACCTGGACCGGTTTCAAAAACCCTCCGCTTCAACATTTGAATTGAGGGAGAAATTCGGCCTGCCGAAAGACAAAAAATTGCTGACGTTCGTCGGCCGCTTGGTGAAAGGAAAAGGAGTAGCCGAGCTGGCGGAAGCGGTCAAGCAGCTTGATGACAGCTACAGAGCTGTGTTCATCGGCGATGGACCGGAGAAGCAGCACATTCGTCAAACCGCTGGTGAAAAAGCGATATTGACGGGGCAGGTCGCAAACCATGAGATATCAGAATATCTGGCTGCATCAGATCTGTTTGTACTCCCTTCGTATTCTGAGGGGATGCCGACTGTCGTCATTGAAGCGCTCGCCCTCAAGGTTCCGGTGCTTTGTACGGCGGTCGGAGGGGTTCCGTCTTTATTCGGGAAACACGAACATCTGTTGATCAAGCCGCGCTCTGTCTCCAATATAATAAAAGCGGTTAAGGTATATATGGAGGAGGGAGAATGGAGGAAAAACATTGCTGAGGAGCTGTATCAAACTGTGTGCAAGGATTATGATGCAAGTAAAAATGCTAAAGCATTAAAAGAGAGGTATGAAGATTTATGGCGTCGGGAAAAAAATTAAATCTGTACGAGAAATCTAGAATAAAATCTAATAAAGGCTTTGTTTAAAGCAGCAACATTGCGTCCATGATGAAAAATATAAGAGAAAGAGACGCCTGGTTTTTATTAAGATAGAAATAAAAATCATCGCCTAATAAAGCTATTGGATTGAAGGGTTAGCTTAAGGAAGGGGAATGATGATATTGAAAAGAATCGCTGTTATTGGAACAGGATATGTTGGGCTGGTATCTGGAACTTGCTTTGCTGAGATTGGAAATTCGGTTGTCTGTTGTGATATAGATGCCGAAAAAATTAGGAGTCTCTCTGCAGGTATTATGCCAATTTATGAGCGCGGCCTGCAAGAGCTTGTGGATAAAAATGTGAATGATAACCGTTTGTTCTTTTCAACTGACATTCCCAAGGCGATAAAAGATTCGGAAATTATCTATATAGCAGTCGGGACACCGATGTCAGAAAACGGAGAGGCAGACCTGAAATACGTAAAAGAAGTTGCTGAAACGATTGGAAAATATTTAAACGGATATAAAGTCATTGTTAACAAAAGTACAGTTCCTGTTGGGACAGGAAAGCTTGTCCAATCCATTATCGAGCAGCATACCAATGGCAAACATCCGTTTGATGTCGTTTCAAACCCTGAGTTTCTTCGTGAAGGAACAGCTATTTACGATACGATGAATATGGAAAGAGCCGTCATCGGTGCGACAAGCGAAAAGGCTGCTGCGATTATTGAAGAGCTCCATAAGCCTTTTCAAACGAAAATCGTCAAGTCTAACCTTGAAAGTGCAGAAATGATTAAATACGCTGCAAATGCATTTTTGGCTACAAAGATCTCGTTCATTAATGATATCGCGAATATTTGCGAAAGGGTCGGAGCTGATGTATCAAAGGTGTCTGAAGGTGTCGGATTGGACAGCAGAATTGGCAATAAATTTTTGAAAGCCGGAATCGGCTTTGGCGGCTCTTGCTTCCCTAAAGATACAATGGCTTTATTGCACATTGCGAAGTCAGTCGGCTATCCTTTTAAAATGATTGAAGCCGTTATTGAGACGAATCAAAAGCAGCGCGCCCACATTGTCCAAAAGCTCCTTGATGTGTTTGGCGATTTAAACGGCATGACCATTTCGGTTCTTGGGCTGGCATTCAAGCCGAATACAAACGATATGCGCTCGGCGCCGTCTCTGGATGTCATTCCGATGCTGAGAAGCCTTGGTGCTCATATTAAAGCATACGATCCCATTGCAATTCCGGAGGCAGAACGCTTACTGGGAGATCAGGCCATATACAGCAACGATTTGTATGATACTGTAAAAGATACTGATGCTTGCCTCATTTTGACAGATTGGCCTCAGGTTAAAGAAATGGATTTTAAGAAATTGAAAACATATTTAAATCGTCCTGTTCTAATCGATGGACGTAACTTGTTTAAACTTGAAGATATGAGAAGAGAAGGATTTATTTATCATTCAATTGGCCGCCCTGGAGTACAGGGAGAGAAAAGCTTAACAAAAGTATAAAACGCGGGGTGTTATCAATGGAAAAAGTACTAGTGACAGGCGGATGCGGATTCATCGGCTCGCATATCGCTGAACAGCTTCTGAAAGAAAATTACCGGGTTTCAATTCTTGACAATTTAACTACGGGACACCGCTCCAACATTGAAGGTCTCGCGGTTGACTTTTATGAGCAGGATATAACAAAGCCGGAAGTCATCGACGTCATCAAAAGCATTGATCCCGATTATATTATTCATTTAGCTGCACAAGTAAGCGTGGCGGAGTCTGTCAGCGATTTTTTAAATGATGAAAACATCAATATCAGGGGATCGCTCCATATCATTAAGGCAGTGGGTGAATGCAGCGTGAAAAAGATCGTCTTTGCATCATCAGCAGCTGTTTATGGAGATCCTGAATATCTGCCTGTCGACACCCGTCATAAAACAAATCCAGGCTCACCCTACGGGCTGACGAAGCTTACGGTAGAGAACTATTTAAAGCTGGCCTATGATTTGTATGGAACCGAGTATTGCATTTTGCGGTACAGCAATGTATACGGGCCGCGCCAGGACGCAAAAGGAGAGGGCGGCGTCGTATCGATTTTCTCCGATTTGCTGACAAGCGGCAAGGCTCCGGTGATTTTTGGAGACGGAGAACAATCGCGCGATTTTATATATGTCGGTGATGTGGCTTCCGCCAACGTCAAGGCGCTCAGAGCTCAATCAAACGTTTGTTTAAACGTTTCGAACGGCTTTTCGATCACGGTCAATGAGCTGTTTGCAGAGATGAAAAAAGCGACGAACTCGGCGCTGTCTCCGATTTATCAAGATGAAAGGCCGGGGGATATCCGCCACAGCACACTGAGTAATGAAGAAACAAAGAAAATTTTAAACTGGGAACCAAAAATGCCGCTCGCTGAAGGACTGGAAAAGACCATTTCATATTATAAAAAAGAAATGAATACGTAAATCACTGGCTGCTGGCTGATGTCGGCAGCCCTTTTCCAGAAAGAAGCGGAAGGAGGGGGCAAAATGAGTCTCAAACGTTTCGCGGTCAATGTTTTGGTTTGGCTCGCCGCATTGACCGCTGGGTTAGCATTCGTTGTATTGGCCCAGTCCAATGCAAAAAAAGTCTTGTTAGCATGTCTGATTTTTATTGCGCTGACTTTGATCATTGTGCTCCGGAAGTATTTGTCTTCCGAGCAATTGCTGATGCCCGTATTATATCTGCTCATCGCTGCAACTTTTGCCAACAATGCTTTTTTTACGATTAAATTGGGCTTTTTCAGCCTGTTTCCATATCGAATTCTTCTGATTCTGGCAGGATTCTTATTCATAGCGGAAATGTTGAAAGGCAGCCAGCACCTTGAAAAGTGGAAGCAGGTGCATGTTAAGGGCATTCTGATGTTTTTCGCGTTTTGGTTCTGCTACGGAATGATTTCGCTGCTTTGGGTCAAGTCTGCTACTGATGGCATAAAATATCTGTTCCTATTGGCAATGGGAATGTTTTTTGTTTTTCTGATTGTCTTGTTTTTTCAAAAAATGGATCGTATTCTTGCGTTTTATTACATATGGCTGGTCATGACCGTATTTTTAATGGTCATCGGGTTTTACAACCACTTTACGTTAAACCACCTGCCGAGCTCGACCCTTTATAACGGGCCGCATTATAAACAGCACTATCCGACATCCGTCTTTTTCAATCAGAATGACTTTGCGACATTTCTGTCCATCAGCTTTTTCTTTTATTTATCTTTTTTCAAAAACATTAAAAACAGCTACTTAAAAATAGCGGGGCTGCTCCTTGCGTTCTGTTCGGCCTACTTGATATTCCTGACAGGATCAAGAGCCAGCATCCTGGGAATTATAGCCGGACTTGCCGTTTATGCGTTTATATTGCTGCCGAAAGTGCTTAAAAAATGGGCGCTCATCGCCGCAGCTGCAGGATGCATCGCTTTTGTCACACTGTTTGCAGGAAAGATTACCGGAGCTTTTTATACATACTTTTTGGCTCCGCAAACGACACACGATTTCAGCGAGCAGCTGCCATCCAATGTCGCCAGGGCGAACTTGTTGAAAAACGCCGGGCATTATGTGCTGGATACTTACGGATTTGGCGTCGGCGCCGGCAATGTGCCTTATTATTTGGAACATCAGGCATTGTTCGATACAGACCAGGTCGTTGAGGTTCATAACTGGCTCGTTGAAATCATGACGAATTTTGGCGTTGTGATGATGCTCGGTTATTTAACGATGTACATTTATTTAATAACCGTGCTTTACCGATATTATAAAAGATCGCTTGGAAAGCGGTACAAGCTTCTCATTGAAGGTTTGACAGCCGCGCTCGTCGCCTTCCTTGTGTCAAGCATCAGTCCGAGTTCCGTCTCGAATTTATATTTCCATTGGGTGTTTCTCGCCCTTGTGATTGCGACGGTTAATACCTTTAGAGTCAGCGGAACGGATGAAACCGAACAGTATAGGTGATTTTTGAAAATCGAATTTAAAAACAGGGAGAAATTCATGTGATGAATTTAATCAAACGTATTGCTGGTAGAGTGAAAAAGTTTATTGTGGCGATTATTGCGCTTCCTCTTATTCTTGGTCTTGTCGGCTATTTTATGCCGAAGGGGAGCGTTGCTCCGTCCGATTACACGGCTACTGTAACGATATCAACCGGGAACTATGGAGAAGCGAAGTACAACAATGCAAAGCAGGTGCCGCTGCTGTTGAAAAACGAAGCTTTTTTAAAGGACATTTTCCCGGATATGCCGGAAGAGGATCTGGCGCAGTTGAAAGACGATCTGGCAATTGAAATCAGAACGGATTCACTGTTTAATTTAAGCTATACAGGGCCTGACAAACAGGAAACATTGGACACTTTGGGTAAAATCAAAGATGCCTATATGAAAGGCGATAAGGCGCTGTTTTCAAAAAGGGAAGAAGTCATCGAAAAGAATATTAAGGCGCTTGAAGGCGAAACAGTCAGTGCTGATTCCAAAGTTGATAAACAGCGGTTTTTGTATGAGCTTGAAACAAGCAAGCTTGATATGAAGGCTGCTGAAGAAATTGAGCCTTTGATCGTGCTGGATAACCAGGCTGCCGGCATGTCGCCTAAAAAAAGAGCGGTATTAGGCGTACTGATCGGTTTGGCGCTGTCATTTTTTATCATTGTCGTTCCGGAAGTATTCAGAGAACGTTAAATTTTTAATTGGGGATGTGGATCAGAACCATGACGAGGCAAAAACCTTTAATCTCTGTCATTACGCCTTCCTATAACGCGGAGGAATTTATCGAAAAAACCATTCAGTCCGTCTTAAATCAGACGTTTTCCGACTGGGAAATGATCATTGCCGATGATTGCTCAACAGATGGGACAAGAGACATTTTGAAGCGCTATGAAGAAGATGATGAGCGGATCCATGCCATTTTTCTGAAAGAAAATCAAGGCGCTGCAGCGGCTCGAAATGCGGCGCTCAGCAAAGCCGAAGGGCGCTATGTCGCCTTTCTGGACAGCGATGATGTGTGGAAAGCAGAAAAGCTGGATAAGCAGCTTGCCTTCATGAGGAAGCATCAGCATGCTTTCTCATTTACGGCATACGAGCTGATCAGCCAAGACGGCGAACCGCTTCATAAAACCATTCATGCACCCGTGAGCCTTACATATGATGATGTATTAAAAAATACGATCATCGGCTGTTTGACGGTGATGATTGACAGAGAGCAAACGGGTGATATCCGGATGCCGAATATTAGAACCCGCCAGGATTTGGCGACATGGCTGTCCGTGTTAAAGCGGGGGTTCAAGGCATTCGGTCTGAACGAACCCCTCGCCGAATACCGCATCGTTGAAACATCGATCTCCAGAAACAAGTGGAAGGCGGCGCGAAAAACCTGGTATGTGTACAGGGAAATCGAACGCCTTCACTTGATGAAAGCGACATGGTGTTTTTTCCATTACGCTAAGAACGCAGTCATGAAAAGATTATAACGGCATTGACAGAAAAGGTGATTGAAAGTGAAAGCAGATCAAGTCATACACGTCATAGTAGCGACAGGTGAATGGGGGCAGGATCAGCTAAGATACAGAAGGCACCGCCTTGCTGAGTTTTTAGCCGGCCGCAAGGAGACGAAGGAAGTCATTTGGGTCTGTCCGTCTGAAAATCCTTCCCGCGAGACTTTTACATTGCTTGACAACGGAATCAAGCAATTTGCAGTCAAAGATTTTTTGAAAAAGAAAATATTCAGGTTTGCCCGCTACAAGGATGTTTTTTATAAAAGTAAGCTGAAGCCGCTGCTTGACCGGCTGAAAGAAGACGTTCAGGGGGAAAAGGTGTGCCTATGGTACACATTCCCCGGTTTTCCGCTGCTGTCATCGCTTTATCAGTGGGATCAGGTCATCTATGACTGCAGTGACCTGTGGGCGGCGCCTATCAGCGGAAAAAAAAGCCTTGTCTCAGGATTCAGGCAAAAGGTCATTTCTGAAGCCGAAGGCAGAATTATTAATGCAGCCGATACAATTTTTTGCACTTCCGAATATTTGAACCAAAACGTAGCTGACCGGTTTCAAGGAGAGACAAAGCCGGTTTTTACAATCGAAAATGGTGTGGAATACAGCTTGTTTGCGGATAATAAGCAAAAAGCGGATGTATTGAACGGAAGGAAAGGCACCGTCCTCGGCTTTATCGGCGGAATCAAACCGAAGCTCGATTTTAAGCTTCTCAAAGAAGCGGCCGGAGCCAAAAAAGAGTGGACGTTTTTATTTGTCGGTCCTGACGGGACAAACGGAGACGAAGATTTTAAAGCGCTTCTTGAAGAAGAAAATGTCATTTGGACGGGTCCCGCTGCGCCGTCGGAAGTACCGGCTTATATGAATGTAGTGGATATCGGGATCATGCCGTATAAACCGTCGCCATATAATAATGCGGTATTCCCTTTAAAACTGTTTGAATTTTTGGCTGCCGGAAAGCCTGTCGCCGGTATGAACCTCCCTTCAACAAAAAAGGTTGAACAGGAACACGTTTACCGTCATCTAACAGGAAACGACCCCGCTGAATTTACAGCGGTGTGTGAAGAGCTGGAGCTTGCGCATGAAGATGCCTCCCATGTGGAACTGCGCAGAAAGATCGCACGTGAAAGAGACTGGCATCAGTTATTTTTAACGATGCTTGATCAATTGAACTTGAATAAAGGTGCATAATTTGCGGCGGGGGATATTAATTCGTGATGTTTCTTTTGGCTGGAGCTTGTTATAATAAATAATGAAATTGTATAATGAAAAGGTATGATCTTTAATACGACCAGACTTCATTTAAAAAGGAGACTTCCTTATGTCTTATGAACGCACTGTACTTGCGTTTTTTGTCTCTCTCATTACTGTTTTAATTATTACTCCGCTTGTCAAACGTCTAGCAATCAAATCCGGGGTCGTGGATCAGCCGGATAAACGAAAGATACATGATAAAGTAATGCCGAGAATGGGCGGTTTAGCCATTTTTATAGGAGTATTGACCGGTTCGTTTGCCGGCGGCCTTTATGAAAACAGAATAACAGCAATTACACTCGGTGCTTTTATGATTGTCATTTTAGGCATTGTTGATGACAAACATAATTTAAGCGCGAGAATTAAATTTATCGTTCAAATATTAGTAGCCTGCATCATCGTTAGTACAGGCTTAAAAATGGAATTTTTATCGATTCCGTTTTGGGATCTTCGCTTTGATTTGGGGTGGCTCGCATACCCTCTGACGATTTTATGGATCGTCGGGATCACAAATGCCATCAATTTAATCGACGGATTGGACGGACTGGCTGCGGGTATATCCGTCATCGGCCTTTCGACGATTGCCGTCATGGCTTTTTCTGCTGATAAAATCCTGATCTTCTCTCTGTCGCTGGTTGTCATCGGAAGTACGGTCGGCTTTCTGTTCTATAACTTCCATCCGGCGAAAATTTTTATGGGAGACACGGGCTCGCTCTTCTTGGGTTATGTGATTTCGGTTCTGTCGCTGCTCGGGCTGTATAAAAGCGTGACCCTGTTCAGCGTCGTTATTCCGATCATTATATTAGGAGTGCCGATATTTGACACGACATTCGCGATCATCAGGCGGATTTTAAACAAGCAGCCGATTTCGGCGCCCGACAAATCGCATATTCACCACAGGCTGATGGCCTTTGGCCTGTCCCATCGGAAAGCCGTCATCGTCATTTATTTAATTGGCGTCGTCTTTAGCCTGAGCGCCATTCTTTTAAAAACCGCGACGCTCTGGGTGTCCATCTTCATCATCTTCGGCTTAATCCTGTTCATGCAGATCATCGCAGAAGTGACAGGCCTTGTAAATGAGCAGTACAAGCCTTTTACGAAGTTTTACAGGCGGATGGTGAAGAGGAATTAATGTGCACAAAAACCCCTGGATTCCAGGGGTTTTATTATTGCTGCATCTCAGGAAGCCTCACAAGCGGTTGGTTGATTAACTAAAACTCGATGAAAAGGAGGGTTTTTTATGGATGATCATCACCTTGGACAGTTCGAACAAATAATGAACGCACTGTATAAATCCTGGTCTTCAGATTCGAGTTCAAAATGGAGTCAGGATAACCCTGCAAAGGGACAATGCGGTGTAACCGCCTTAATTGTAAATGATCTATTAGGTAGAGAAATAAGGAAAACAAGGCTGCCTGAAGGGTGGCATTTTTATAATTTTATCAATGGTAAAAGATATGATTTAACGGTTTCCCAATTCAAAGAAGACATCCTGTATATGGATGTTCCCTCAAATAGAAACGAGGCATTCTCAGATACCAACGAAAAACAGTATAACTATTTAAAACAAAGTGTTATCAATCATTTGTCTTTTTCAAAAGAAAGGGGAACCCTTAATATATAAAGAGTTCCCCTTCATTTTATTCGCTTATGAATTTCACATTCAGCAGAGCCGATCAATAAGAAGAAGCAGACGATTCAGCTGAGCTGTCTGTCCCGTCAGCGGTTGCAGAAGATTCAGACGATGTTCCACTCGAATCAGCGGTTGAGTCCGGGTATAAATGATGGGTCAATTCATTTTGCACGTTTGCCAGGTTTTGCTGGTCAGGCTCAAAGTAGTAAACATTGGCAATCGTAAGATCTTGTCCTGTGATGTTTAATGTTTTAATATCATCGCCAGCAAAGCCGCTGTAGATTTGCTGAAGCGCCAGAGCCTGTGTGATTCTGAAATTGGTCTGAATGTTTTTGCTTGCTTTTTGGGCTATTGTATCAATTTTAGCGAGGTTTTGCGGTTTTGAGATTTGATCAAGAACGGCTTTTAAGATTTGCTTTTGTCTGTCGTTTCTCCCGAAGTCTCCCCGCTTATCCTGTTTTCTCATCCTTGCGTAGGCAAGAGCTTCCTCTCCATTTAGATGCATGTTCCCTTTTTTAAAATAGATTCTCTTCGATTTGGAGACATCGCTTTTTTCGCTGAAATCAAACGGGACGTCAACATCGATTCCGCCGATTTCATCGATGACATCTTTGAACCCGTCAAAATCGACTGTTGCATAGTAGTCGATCGGGATTCCGAGGAAGTCCTCGACCGTCTCGATTGTTTCATCCTTGCCGCCTTTTGCATAGGCCGCATTTATTTTTGTTTTTGTGCCGGTTGTGTCGCTGGCCAAATGAACCCTTGTGTCCCTCGGAATGCTCAGCATTTTCATCGATTTCTTTTTAGGGTCAAGCGTCACGACAATCAGGGAATCCGTCCGTCCGTGCTCGCCGTTTGTCGAATAATCTTCAACACCCATAAAAAGAATCGAAAACGGCTTTTTTTGAATATTAACGACATCGTCCCTGAGCTTTGACTTCTCTCCGCGCTCAAGCTCATCATAAGTGCCGTCAGCAGCGGAAATCGTGTTAATAATTTTATATATGCCCACTCCGCCGACTACGAGAAGTGCGAGCAGCATAAGGACTATAAACCGTTTAATCAGCTTTCTCTTTTTACTCCTTTTTTTTCGCACTTTCACTTTAATACGCTCAGCCATATAATAATTCTCCTTTAATTGTTAAAAGCTTCTTCCAAATAGACTTGAATGCCTTCTCTATTCTCACTCTTGCCATTTGTTAATTCGGTTATCCATTCCGTAAATGCCTGTTTTTCACTTTCCTTGACATACGTTTCAAATTCGACATCGTCGGCATAATGAATGTCTTTTATTTGATAAGGGGACTCGCGAAGCTCGTTTTCAAGCTTGCCGAGCCATGTATAGTTCACCGTCGTGTGCATCACCCGCATCAGCTTTCGTTCGACAACGCCGACATGGTTCAGCCCCTCTGACACGGATTTTCCGTAAGCCCGTATCAGCCCTCCTGCGCCGAGTTTAATACCGCCGAAATACCTCGTCACAACGGCGCACGTATCTTTAAGGTTGCGTTTCTTCAAAACTTCAAGCATCGGAACTCCAGCTGTCCCGCTCGGTTCTCCGTCATCATTCGCTTTTTGAATTTGATCATTTTCTCCTATGACGTAAGCCGAGCAATTATGCGTCGCATTCCAATGCTGCTTTTTTATGTGATTGATAAAGTTCTGTGCTTCTTCTTCAGTACTGACGCGGCTCAAGTGGCATATAAACCGGGATTTTTCAATCACGATTTCATGGGTCCCTTCACCTGCAACAGTGAGATAACTTTGCAGCATGCCTGCTTACCTCCTGACAAGCCATGCGGCTGTTCTCCTAAAAATCGAACAGACTTAGAATTTTGGCGCGTATTTTGTTATGATTAAATAGAAATGGATCGGTAACCATAAAAAGACCAAAAAACCAGAATACGCATTCTTTCATTATAATTCGACACGAATTTCAGTTCAATGAAATTTATGATAAAACTAAATGACAATGCTGTTACGGAGGGAAAATGGGTGAGTGTTTCCAAAATGGACTCCAAAGTTTTAGATTCAATCATTATGAAGATGTTAAAAACAGTTGACGGGAGCAAGGACGAGGTCTTTCAAATCGGAGAGCAGTCCCGTCAGCAATACGAAGGCTTGGTAGAAGAGCTGAAGCAAATTAAACAGCAGGTCAACGAAGTCATCGATCTTGGAGACACGTTGGAAGTGCATGCCCGCCATGCGCGAAACCGCTTGTCTGAGGTCAGCAGAAACTTTCATAAATTCAGTGAAGAAGAGATTCGCGAAGCTTATGAAAAAGCCCACAAACTGCAGGTTGAACTGACGATGATCCAGCAGCGTGAAAAGCAGCTGAGAGAGAAGCGTGATGATCTGGAACGGCGCCTTTTAGGGCTTCAGGAAATCATCGAGCGTTCAGAAGGGCTTGTCAGCCAGATTACCGTCGTCTTAAACTATTTAAATCAGGATCTGCGCCAGGTCGGCGTTCTTCTTGAAGATGCGCAGGCCAAACAGGATTTCGGACTGCGGATTATCGAAGCCCAAGAGGAAGAAAGAAAAAGGGTCTCGAGAGAAATCCACGACGGTCCTGCGCAAATGCTGGCCAACGTCATGATGAGATCTGAGCTGATCGAACGCATCTTCAGAGACAAAGGAACAGAAGAAGGCTTTCAGGAAATTAAAAACCTCCGGCAAAACGTCAGGAATGCTCTTTATGAAGTCAGAAGAATCATTTATGATTTAAGGCCGATGGCTTTAGATGATTTAGGATTGATACCGACGCTCAGAAAATACTTGAACACGATCGAAGATTATCATGGAAAAGCAAAGATCCATTTCCAATGCATCGGAGAATCCGAAGATAGAAGAATAGCACCGCGGTTTGAGGTTGCACTTTTCCGGCTTGCACAGGAAGCAGTGACAAACGCCTTAAAACACTCCGAATCAACTGAAATTCATGTTAAAGTAGAAGTGACAAAAGATTTTGTGACGCTGATTATCAAAGACAATGGAAACGGCTTTGACTTAAAAGAAGTTAAAGGCAAGAAGAACAAATCTTTCGGTCTGCTAGGTATGAAAGAAAGAGTCGATTTGCTCGAAGGCTCAATGACAATCGATTCGAAAATAGGTCTTGGGACATTTATTTTGATTAAAGTTCCGCTGTCTTTGTAAAGATAATTGTAAAATAGAGACAAAAGACATATTGACCATAAAAGCGGTGTGTTTAACAATGAGAATGGGGAGGCGTAGCTTGTGACTAAAGTAAATATTGTAATTATTGACGATCATCAGTTATTCCGTGAAGGAGTCAAACGGATTTTGGATTTCGAACCTACCTTTGAGGTAGTGGCCGAAGGAGACGACGGAGATGAAGCGGCTCGCATTGTCGAGCACTACCATCCTGATGTGGTAATCATGGATATTAATATGCCGAATGTAAACGGCGTAGAAGCGACAAAACAACTGGTCGACTTGTATCCGGAATCAAAGGTTATTATTTTATCTATCCATGACGACGAAAACTATGTTACACATGCATTAAAAACAGGAGCACGCGGCTATCTGCTGAAAGAAATGGATGCCGACACGCTGATCGAAGCCGTGAAAGTTGTGGCTGAAGGCGGATCTTACCTGCATCCTAAGGTTACGCATAATCTTGTGAATGAATTCCGCCGTCTTGCAACAAGCGGTGTATCATCTCACGCTCAGCATGAAGTGTATCCGGAAATCCGGAGACCTCTTCACATTCTTACAAGAAGGGAATGCGAGGTTCTGCAGATGCTGGCGGACGGAAAAAGCAACCGAGGAATCGGCGAATCATTATTTATCAGCGAAAAAACGGTTAAAAACCATGTCAGCAACATCCTTCAAAAAATGAATGTAAACGACAGAACGCAGGCTGTCGTTGTAGCCATTAAAAACGGCTGGGTAGAAATGAGATAAAGGTGGACTTGCCATAAGGCAGGTCTTTTCTTTTAGCAGAAAATCAAACTTTATAATGAAAAAAGCTGCTTTTTCTTTTAGAATAGAAAAGAGTATCTTTCATAAGGAAGGTTTATTTCATGAAAACAGCAGTAGTAACAGACAGTACGGCATATATACCTAAAGACCTGCGTGACCGCTACAATATTTATATGATACCTCTCAATGTGATCTTTGGAGAGACTTCATACAGGGAAGAGATCGATATGAGCTGGAAGGACTATTACAAAGAAGTAAAAGCTCACGAAAATCTCCCGACGACTTCCCAGCCCGCGTACGGCGAGCTGATTTCTCTCTATGAAAAGCTCGGGGAAACATATGATGCGGTCATCAGCATCCACCTGTCCAGCGGCATCAGCGGAACATTTAACAGCGCTGTATCAGCACGCGGTATGCTTGAAGGAATTAAAGTGTATCCGTTTGATTCAGAGATCAGCTGCATGGCTCAAGGTTTTTATGCGATCGAAGCGGCTGAGATGGCGGAAAAAGGAACGGCTCCGGAAGAAATCATTCGCCACTTGGATCATATGAAAACCTCAATGAGGGCTTATTTTATGGTTGACGATCTTTCGCATTTGCAAAGGGGAGGACGTTTGAGCGGCGCCCAGGCTTTTGTCGGAAGCCTTTTAAAAGTAAAGCCGATTTTGCATTTTGAGAACAAGCTGATCGTTCCCTACGAAAAAATCCGGACGAGAAAAAAAGCGATGAACCGTTTATTTGAGCTTTTTGGCGAAGATGCAGAAAAAGGAAAGCCGCTGAGAGCGGTTGTGATTCATGCCAACCGTGAAGAAGAAGCCGATCAAATAATCGAAGAATTGTCGCAGCAATACGCACATGTCGAATTTTATAAAAGCTATTTCGGGCCTGTGATCGGCACCCACCTTGGTGAAGGAGCAATGGGTATCGCCTGGTATACAGTATAAAAGCCAATCTCCGTTTTGCAAAACGGAGATTTTTTCTTTTTCAACGGTTTTTGAGGGAGATTTTTAGATTTTGACTGTTTTACAAGAAAACATGGATGATAGATACTGAATGGCAGACTGGAGGTGATTCACATCGAACATCCGGCATCCTATTCCCGTGAATTGCGGTCGTGTATGGAGCAGCGCCACCTTCTGAAAAGCGAACTTCCTTTTCCGAAACCTGTCATTGATTGGCATATCCAAGAAGGCCTGATAAAAACGGAGGAAGGCATTAAAAAAACGAAGAGAGGCTTTGTTTGCTTGAGGTGCGGCCAGCATGAGCGCTCATGTTTCGCTCGATATCCTTGCTATAGGTGCAATAAATCCTGCGTGTACTGCCGAGCCTGCGTCATGATGGGCAGGGTGAGCGAGTGTACCCCTCTGTTGACTTGGCGTGGGCATGGCATACATGAATGGGCGCCTGTTTACACGGAGTGGAAAGGCGCACTTTCAGCCGGTCAGGAAAAAGCGGCCAAATCTATTATTGATGCTATACGCAGGAAAGAAGAGCTGTTGATCTGGGCGGTTTGCGGGTCGGGAAAAACAGAACTTCTTTTTCAAGGGATCGAATTCGCGCTGAACAACGGTTTGAGAGTATGTATCGCCACTCCGAGAACAGACGTTGTGCTCGAGCTTGCTCCGCGGTTCCGCCAAGCCTTTTCAGGGGTGGAAATCGCCGCTTTATACGGAGGGAGCTCAGACGTTGGAACTCTCTCGCCGCTTGTCATTTCAACTACCCACCAGCTGCTCCGCTATAAAGAAGCATTTGACGTGATCATCATAGATGAGGTGGATGCTTTTCCGTATTCTATTGATAACACGCTGCAATACGCTGTTAAAAAATCGGCAAAACGGCAAAGCGCACACATCTATTTAACCGCCACGCCTTCTGAGGATATGAAGAAAAGGGCTGAGAGCGGAAAGCCGCACACCGTCCGTATTCCCGCAAGATTCCACCGCAGCCCGCTGCCTGAACCTACATTGATTTGGTGCGGAAATTGGGAAAGGGGTTTGAAACGAAAAAAAGTTCCTTCTCGCCTCAAAAAATGGCTTTTTAAGCACAAAGAACTACAGCATCCGGTTTTTTTGTTCGTTCCCTCTGTCCCTGTTCTTAAAACCGTGGTCAGTCTGCTGAAAAAGGAACTATTTCTCGCTGAAGGAGTTTATGCCGAAGACCCTGAGAGAAATGAAAAAGTGAACCGGTTTAGGGAAAGTAAGCTTGAGGTGCTCGTGACGACAACGATTTTGGAAAGAGGAGTGACCGTCAAAAAAGTGCAGGTTGGAGTATTGGGGGCAGAGTCGGCGATTTTTTCGGAAAGCGCTCTTGTCCAAATGGCCGGAAGAGCCGGCAGGCACCCCGAGCACACAGATGGTGACGTCTGTTTCTTTCATCACGGCAGGACAAAGGCGATGAATGCGGCACGACGTCATATTCAACATATGAATAAACTGTCTAAAAAGGAAATGTTGATTGACTAGTCTCATATTCATGGTAAAGTATACCTATGAATATAAGATGAGGAGCGGTGCCGGATGCTAGTCAATGCTAAAGAGGCTGTTTTGGAAGAGTTGTTTGATCAGTATATCGAACAGCTGCACATGAGCTGTATGTGCAGCAGGTGCAGGGAGGATGTGCTCGCCTTGGCTTTAAATGCAGTAAAACCGCAATATGTAACAGATGAGTCAAAGCTGGCTTACATAAAAGCAGAGCTCGTTGACAAACAAAAAAATACATCAATGCTCGTCACCTTGGCTGAAGCTGCCAGAAAGGTGAATGATAACCCGCTTTGCGAAAGCAATCGAAAAGGGAGGGAATGAACTGTATTGTTTAATTTGTGAAGCGCCTCTTTTACATTCTCTTTCATGGCGCGCTTTTTTCTTTTTACGATCAGAAGAGAAAATATGCAGGGTGTGTAAAGACAATTTTATCAGGATCGAAGGAACCGTGTGCCCTAAGTGCGGGCGCCCCCAAGAGAGCGAAGAGCTGTGCGGTGACTGCGTAAAATGGGAAGCTGATCCGTTAACCCGCTCTCTTTTGAGGCAAAACCGCTCTGTCTATATCTACAATACCTTCATGAAAGAAGTCCTTGCCCGTTTTAAGTTCAGAGGTGATGCTGAACTGGTCTTCGCTTTTGCTCCCTCATTTATCAATGCTTTCCATCAATATTGCCGCTGCACTCCTGCTGTTTTAGTTCCGATACCACTCAGTGAAGAACGTAAAGCGGAGCGGGGATTCAATCAGGCGGAGCGGCTTGCTTCCTTATTAAAAAGACCCGTTATGCATCCTTTGATCAGAATCGAAAATGAAAAACAATCCAAAAAAAGCAGAAAAGATCGGATCAAGCCCAAAACGGTTTTTAGAACCGAAAAGGGATCAGTAAAGAATCTGGATATCATATTGATCGACGACTTGTATACGACAGGGGCGACGCTTCATCATGCCGCTGATTGTCTGATGACATCCGGTGAGGCAGAATCTGTATCATCATTTACATTAATTCGAAGCTAAATCATTTTTTTTCCCTGCCGATATAAAAGATAGAATTTAAGGATAGGGGTCAAAATTTATGAGTCAATTGGCGAATTGTCCAAGATGTAATGCATTGTTTATGAAAAGCAGTTTTCAAACCGTTTGCGTTTCATGCTTGAAAGAAGAAGAGCGTGCGTTTGAAACTGTTTATAAATTTCTGAAAAAACAGGAAAACCGCCAGTCTAAAATGTTTCAGATTGTAGAAAAAACAGGTGTCGAAGAAGAGTTAATATTGAAGTTTATTAGACAGAAACGCATTCAAATTTCCAATTTCCCGAATCTCGGCTATCCGTGCGAAAGGTGCGGCACACTTATTCGGGAAGGGCGTTATTGCCTGTCATGCGATCAAGATTTAGCATCGCAAATGAGTCAATTAGACCAGCTGGAGCAGCTTGAAAAAGAGAGAAATAATAGTTCTAAAGGCACGTACTATACCTTTAAGCCTAAAAATGACTGATTCCCTAAACTAACTTGAAGCTCAGACGATAAAATGAGTATGATCATAGATAACTATGGCGGAAAGTGAGAGGAATCCCATGAAGATCAACCAATATGGAACACAACCTGTTAATCCTTATCATAAATCATTTGAAAAACAAACACCTTCTTCGCAGGCTGCAGCACAGCCGGAAGATAAAGTTGAGATTTCTGCGAAAGCAAAGGAGCTGCAAAAAGGTCCTGATTTAATGAAGGAGCGTCAGGAGAAAATTGCCCAGCTGAAAGCAGCCGTTGAGAATGGAACGTACAAAGTGGACGGCAAAGGCATAGCTGAAAAAATGGTCAATTTTTATAAACAGCAATAAAAGGAGGAAGTCAGTTCAGTGAAACGGGTGATAAAAGAGCTGGAGCGCTTATGCGTGCTGCATGAACATCTGCTGTCTCTGTCGGAACAAAAAACGGAGGCGCTGAAGACGAACGAAATAAAGGTACTCTCAGAAATCGTGACGAAAGAACAAAAATATGTGCAGGCCATTGAACAAACGGAGCAGTCCCGCATTGAAGCAACTAAAAGCTGTATCGGCAGCTCGGACGCGACCATCAGCGCATGTATCAGCAGAGCTGCGGGCGGCGAGAAAAAGGTGCTGGAACAGCTGTATGCCAAGCTCTCACAGCTCGTCATCCGTTTAAAGGATGTGAACGATTTGAACAAGCAGCTGACTTTTCAGTCGCTTCAATTTATCTCGCTTACATTTGATATGCTCCTTCCGCAAGAAAGCGGTTCGAATTACGGAAAAGAGCAGCAGTCAAATCAGACAGGCGGGGCAAAACGGCTTTCTTTATTCGACTCAAAAGCTTAGAACGGAGTGAAAAAGATGACAAACCCAACTTTTTTAGGGCTGGAAATCGCCAAAAGAGGCTTGTCCGCGCAGCAATCAGCTCTGAGCGTGACAGCGAACAATATATCCAACGCCAATACCGAAGGGTATTCAAGACAGCGTGTTACATTTAAAGCGTCAACCCCTTATCCGTCCGTATCAAGAGACTCTGTCGGGCTTGCCGGCCAGATGGGTACAGGCGTTGAAGTCGGTTCGGTTGAACGGGTTAGAGACAGCTTTTTGGACTATCAATACCGGACGCAGAATACAAAGGCCGGCTATTATAATGCAAAAGTGGACGCTTTTAACCAAATGGAAGGGATTATGAATGAACTGAACGACACCGGACTAAACAAAGTTCTGAATTCATTCTGGAATTCCATTCAGGAATTGACGAACAACGCCCACGAACCGAGCGCTGCTTCTGTTGTCGCACAAAAAGGGCAGGCGGTCGCCGATACATTTAACACTTTGTATGAATCGCTGACAACCGTTCAATCAAATTTAGGCGACCAGATTGATCAAAATGTGATGACGATCAACTCGCTTCTGTCACAGTTGAACAGCTTGAACGAGCAAATCGCCAAAGTCGAGCCGAACGGCTATCTCCCGAATGATTTGTACGATAAGCGTGATCAGCTTCTTGATGAACTGTCATCAATGGTTAATATCAAAGTCAGCTATACGAAAACCGGCGGCAATCCACTCGCAACCGCTGAAGGCATTGTTTCAATAGAAGTCCTTGATATAAACGGCCAGTCTATGGGCAAGGTTCTTGACGGCCCAAACTTCACGACTGAAACGGTCAAAGTGAATTACGACAACGATACCGGCCTTGTGACAGGCGTTTCCCTCGGCGGGACGGACATCGGCATTGATTCGTTTACTAGTAAAGGATCGCTGCGCGGTTTAATCGAGTCCTTCGGATATATGTCAAACGGTGCAGAAAAAGGTTTATATCCTGAAATGCTCGCAGACCTGGATACGCTGGCGCTTGCTTTTGCGAAAGAGTTTAATGCAGTCCACCAAAGCGGGTTTACTTCATCAGGAGAACCGGGAGGCATCTTCTTTGAATTTACCGGAGGAGAGGCTGAGCCTGCAAAGGGAGCCGCCGGAAAAATCAAAGTAGCCGATGACATCCTTAATTCAAAAGGCGATAAAATTGCCGCATCGCTGAATGGTGAAGCGAGCGACAACGCCAACGCGACAAATCTCGCTAATGTCTTCACCAAGAAAATTCAAATCGGCGACAAAACGACGACCGTTTTAGACTATTACGCAGGCATTATCGGTGAAATGGGTGTAAAAGCTCAGGAAACAAACAGACTGGCCAAAAATACAGAAACGCTTGTAAACACTGCTGAGTTGAACAGGCAGTCTGTAAGCGCCGTATCATTAGACGAAGAAATGTCGAATATGATCCAATTCCAGCATGCTTATAACGCAGCTGCGAGAATGATAACGCTGCAGGACGAAGTCCTCGATAAAATTATTAACGGCATGGGTGTCGTAGGAAGGTAGGTGAAGATTCATGCGGGTAACCCAAGGGATGATCGCAAAAAACTCTTTGCGCTACATCAATTCAAGCTATGGAAAGCTGGATAAGCTTCAATCCCAGATTTCGTCAGGAAAAAAGATTACAAAGGCGTCCGACGATCCCGTCGTCGCAATGAAAAGCCTGAAGTATAATACACAGTTGTCCCAGGTTAAACAATATCAAAGCAATGCCTCCCAAGCTTTTACATGGCTTGAAAACACCGAAACGAACATTACAGAAGGCATTGATATAATGGGGAAAATCAGGGAGCTGACCGTTAAGGCTCAAAACAGTACAAACGGCGGGGATGAACTAAATGCGATCGGAGTCGAAATCGGCCAGCTGAAAGACCAGCTGATTCAGATCGCCAATACGCAGGTCAACGGCCGCTACCTCTTTAACGGTACGAACTCTGACGTCGCTCCGATCACAAAAAACGCCGATGGCACTTACACATACAACTTTGAAAACTATACAAGCAGTTCTGACGTCAACATCAATGTTTCGCCAAACGCAACCTTAAATGTAAACTCAAATCCAATTTCGGCTTTCGGCGGGCAGTCAGGCAGCGGACAAAATGTGTTTGAAATGATTGAGTCTCTCGAGAGCGCCTTAAAAGCGGGAACAATGGAAGGAATGGAAAACGTCCTATCAGATATAGACCAGTTCTCCAATCAGATGAGTAATGAGCGGTCTGATATCGGAGCGCGCTACAACCGGCTCGAATTGATCAATTCACGGCTGAGCGAGCAGGAAGAGACGGCGACAAAAGTTTTGTCAGACAATGAAGATGTTGAGCTTGAAGAAATCATTACTGAATTTATTACACAGCAATCGGTTCACAGAGCTGCACTTGCCGTAAACGCGAAAATCGTTCAGCCGACACTGGTTGACTTTTTAAGATAAAAGCGACTCTATCCGAGTTGCTTTTTTTCAGCAAAAGGAGGATAACATAATGGAGATGCCGAGGCTGATCATGCAAAATATCCCCGGCCGCATCGGTTTAACAACAACGCCGCCGGATTTGAAAATGGAACAGCCGCGCGCCGACTTGAAAATCGAGCAGCCGCCGGCTGAACTGGAGATTACAACTACCCCTTCGAAGCTCACGATTGATCAGACGAAAGCTTGGGAAGACTTAGAAAGAAAGCATATCTTTAAAAGGATTGAAGAAGGGGCGCAGCAGGGCTATCAAGATTGGCTTGCCGGAATGGCTCGAACCGCTGAAGAAGGGGACGAGATGATGCGGATTGAAATCGAAGGCAATCCGCTTGCAGACCAGGCGAGGCGGAACAGCGAACCTGAACCGATTCAAATCGGTGTTCACTTTACGCCGTCATTTGACAGGGTGAAGATCGCATATGAACCGGCTAAAGTGAACATTGAAGCGACGCCGCGCAAGCCTGTTATCGAAGCAACGCCGAATAAACCGGTTGTTAACTATACGCCGGGCAGTGTGAAGGTTGACATGCTCCAATATCCGGAGGTAAAAATAGAGGTGGAGTACCCAAAACAAAAGTAATTCAGCAAAGGATCGTGAATGATGATCATAAAAACGAAGTATCACGGAGAAACGCAAATTCAAGAAGACCAGACAATCGTGTTTAAAAACGGCCTGCCCGGATTTACAGGCGAAAAGAAATTTGTCATTCTGCCGCTGTCCGAGGATTCGCCGTTCGTCGTCCTTCAGTCGGTGCAGTCGGAAGAGCTGGCATTCATTGTCGCCAGTCCGTTCGTCTTTTTCAAAGATTACGGTTTTGATCTTGATGAAACAACGGTTGAGCTTCTTGAAATCGAGTCTGCCGAAGACGTTGAAGTGATGGCGATTTTAACGATCGAAGAACCATTCGAGAAATCAACGGCCAATTTGATGGCGCCGATTGTCGTGAACCGCAGAAAAATGCTTGCTAAACAAGTGATTTTACATGACTCTCCTTATCAGACAAAGCAGCCGATAGGAGGGGAAGCATGCTAGTCTTATCCCGCAAGCTCAATGAAGCGATTCAAATCGGAGACGATATCGAAGTGAAAATTATTTCCGTTGACGGAGACCAGGTGAAAATCGGCATTGACGCGCCGAAGCATATCGACATTCACCGCAAGGAAATCTATTTGGCGATCCAGGAAGAAAACAGCCGGGCCGCTTCCATCTCAAACGATTTGCTTGAGAAATTATCCTCACAAAAAAAGTGAGGATTTTTTTATTTTTGCTATAAACAAATGAAAGGGAGTTCCGATATAAAGTATGTAGCAGGAAGTACAGCCTGAATGCTCCAAAATATGCACATGGACGTGCAATCAAACACATTTCAAGGAGGAAATACACAATGAGAATCAACCACAACATTGCAGCGCTTAACACGCTGAACCGTTTGTCTTCAAACAACAACGCAAGCCAAAAGAACATGGAGAAGCTTTCTTCTGGCCTTCGCATCAACCGTGCTGGAGATGACGCTTCTGGTCTTGCTATCTCTGAAAAAATGAGAGGACAAATCAGAGGTCTTGAAATGGCTTCTAAAAACTCTCAAGACGGCATCTCTCTTATTCAAACAGCTGAGGGTGCATTAACTGAAACACATGCGATCCTTCAACGTATGCGTGAACTTACTGTTCAAGCTGGAAACACAGGTACACAGCAAACTGAAGATCTTGCTGCGATCAAAGAGGAAATGGATGCGCTCATCACTGAAATTGACGGCATTTCAAGTCGTACTGAATTTAACGGTAAGAAGTTGTTAGATGGTAGCTATGCAAGTGGAACAGCTGATCTTACATTCCAAATTGGAGCGAATGCTGGCCAACAACTAACAGTTAATATCGACAGCATGGCATCAGCACAATTAGGTACTACTGTAACAGTTAGCGCACTTAACGTAACAGATTTTGCTACTACTTCTTTTGATGATCAACTTACAGGTATTGATGAGGCCATCAATCAAGTTTCTTCTCAGCGTGCGAAACTTGGTGCAGTGCAAAACCGTCTAGAGCACACAATCAACAACTTAGGTGCTTCTTCTGAAAACTTGACAGCTGCTGAGTCTCGTATTCGTGACGTTGACATGGCGAAAGAAATGAGCGAGTTCACGAAGAACAACATTCTTTCTCAAGCTTCTCAAGCGATGCTTGCTCAAGCAAACCAACAGCCGCAAAACGTACTTCAATTGTTACGTTAATTGGCAACAAAAGATCTTGGCTTTTTGCCAAGATCTTTTTTATGTTCAGGCGGGAATCCTTTACAGGGATTCCTTTTTTATCTTAAATCGTAGTAAAATATCATTTTAGCTTTACCATAAGTTTTTTCCATAAATATATTGAATCTCTTTAACGATATGCCGATATAAATTTTAGATCATAGCATAGGGGATGGTGAAAATTGTCGATTGGTAAATTGACATCTTTAGAACCTATTATTGATGCTTACAGGACGCAGATGATGAATAGGCAGCATGAAGGCTCAGAACATGTGCAGGAGATTCAGGCGGCTGAATTTTCATTTGTGCAGCTCGAAAAGACGGTGCAAGGGGCCAACAACCTGTTGGAGCCTTCACAAGTCCATCTCCAGTTTGAGCTTCATGAAAAACTGGGTGAATATTATGTGCAAGTAGTAGATAATCATACAGAGGAAGTCATCCGCGAAATCCCGCCTAAGGAGTGGCTCGATTTTTATGCGGCGATGGCAGAGTTTATGGGATTAATTGTCGATAAAACAACATAGAACAGGAGTGTTTCATGATATGGTAATGAGAATATCTGGTTTAGCTTCAGGAATGGATATTGACGACATTGTCAGCAAATTAATGAAAACAGAGCGTGTGCCGCTTGATAAGCTGACGCAAAAGAAGCAGCTTTTGGAATGGCAGCGTGACAGCTATCGTGAAATCAATACGAAAATCAAGGAGATGCAGGAGTCGATCTACACCATGCTTCGTCCGAGTACATACGGTGCGAAAAAGGTGGTAAGCTCCAATGAATCCGCAGTGACAGCGACAGCGACGACAGGCTCTGCTTCAAGCACAATCCAAGTCAACAGATTGGCAACCGCAGCTACCTATAAATCTTCTGATATTTCAGGATATACAGGGAGCGATCAAACCTTAACCTTTCAAGTGACAGCTCCTGGAGAGACAACTGCGAAAAAGGTTGAAATCAGTGTCAGCAGTACAGATACTCTGGATGACATCGTTTCTAAAATCAATAAATCGGGTTTAGGCGTATCAGCTATAAAAGATAAGATCTACAATGGGACTGAATATGTGGAAACCATCGCTTTAACATCAAAAACCACAGGAGCGGGCGGCAGTATTCAGGCTGATGATGCTGCGACAGCAAGCTTTATGACAGACCAGCTCGGATTTGCGCTTGATGCCGACAACAAACTAACGGCCAGCCAAGTGGGGGAAAATGCGGAAGTTGTCATCAACGGGCTGCAGATGGAGAAAACATCAAACAACTTTACTGTTAATAATGTGACATATCAGCTGAAAAACACGACAACAAGCCCTGTTTCAATTGACGTATCCACTGATGTTGACGGGATTTACGAGAAGATCAAAGATTTTGTCACACAGTACAATGAACTGATCGATATGGTCAACGGAAAGTTGGTTGAGAAGAAATATCGGGACTACACACCGCTGTCAGACGAACAAAAAGAAGATATGACAGAAAAGCAGATTGAGCTTTGGGAAGAAAAAGCGAAAAGCGGACTGCTCCGAAACGACACGATTTTAAGCGGTGCCACCAACCAAATGCGGACAGATTTCTATTCCAACGTGTCTGTAAATGGAGAATCGCTGCAGCTTACTCAGTTTGGAATATCGACTTCAAGCGTATACAGTCAGCGCGGTCATTTAGAAATCAACGAAGAAAAGCTGAAAGCGAAAATTAAAGAAGATCCGGACAGTGTGGCAAATCTCTTTATGGCAGGAACAAGCAGCACTGAAAACTATAATGAAAAAGGTATCATGAGAAGACTTCAGACTGTGTTGACCAATACGAAAAAGCAGATTGAAGGCAAAGCAGGAAATTCGACGATGGCAAACAATCAGTTTTCGATCGGAAAAAATTTAAATACAGTTGAATCTGATATTTTGTCAATGAACGACCGGTTGACACAGATCGAAAATCGCTACTACACAAAATTCACGGCGATGGAAAAAGCGATTCAAAAAGCGAACGAACAATCGACATACTTATTACAAATGCTTGGACAATAATATTGTGGAGGATCAAGAATGGCTTTAAACAACCCGTATGCAGCTTATCAGCAAAATTCAATCAACACGGCGACTCCCGGAGAATTGACGCTTATGCTATTTGACGGCTGCCTTAAATTTATGAAGCTGGCGAAACAGGCGATTGAACAAGAGGATATGGAAACGAAAAATACGAACCTTGTCAAAGCTCAAAAGATTATCCAAGAGCTCAATATCACCCTTGACCGGAAAATCGAATTGGCCGCATCAATGGGGGCAATGTACGAGTATATCCACCGCCGCCTGGTTGAAGCCAACATTCGCAATGACAAAGATATCGTGACTGAACTCGAAGGGTATGTCAAAGATTTACGCGATGCCTGGAAGCAGGCGCTTCAAATCGAACGGCAGGGCCGGTTCGGATCAGGCGGGCTGGCGTAATGGAAAAGATTGAGCTGCTGTACAGCGAAACAAAACATATGCTTGCTCAAATAAAAGACGTCCCCGAAAGCGATGAGCTGGTTCAGGCAATTGAAGATTTTCTTGAAAAACGCGATGGCTTGATCAAAGAGATCAAGCCGCCTCTTTCTGAGACAGAAAAACAGCAGCTGCGGCAAGTGACGGATATGGAGCCATTGCTCATGGCCGAACTGAAAAGGCTGCAGCAGTCTGTCAAACAGGAGCTGCTTCAGGTGAAGCAGAAGCGTGCCATGCATCATTCCTATATCAATCCGTACGCCAACATGACGATTGACGGCACATATTATGACAAGCGCAAATAGGTGATCGCTTTGACAAGCACCGACGATTACATGCTCTTAACGACTTATTATCAGCTTTTGTTTACGATTGAAGAGGGGTTTTGCTATTTAATAGAAGCGAATCAAGATTTGGAGAAGACAGAAGGAGAGCGGATTTTTAACGATTTAATCTATGCTTTTTTTCAGTTGGATTCGTCGCACGCTGTATTGCTGTCGATTTTGGAGACAAGCTGTGCCAAATCTTCGATCCGTTTTTTTGACAGAGTCTTCCATGAGTTTGACAGTCTGATTTATTACAATTATCCGTCTGCTGAGTTTCAGCATGACTTAACCCATCATTTTTTACCGCTTTATCGGGAATGGATGAAAACGATCCAACAATGTATGAGACCTTACGTTATCCATTGACGGCATACACCGGACCGGCTTCCGCAGGTGTATGCCATATTTTTTTATAAAGCAAAAATGCGTTCTGATTTTATGCGCATGTGAATATATTTAAGATTTAATAAAGGGGTTCAGATGACAGGAGACAATCTTCGTCAAAATTCACGGATTTTTCACATAATTTTTACGTTTATGCAGGAATTCAGCAGGGAAAAGACGAAATGTATTTACATATCCTTAATATAAAGGAGGCGTTCTTTTGATGGAGTACAACGTCAGAGGAGAAAACATTGAGGTAACACCAGCGTTAAGAGAACACGTCGAGAAAAAAATTGGAAAGCTTGAGCGTTATTTTGAAAATAACGTTGATGCGATTGTTCACGTTAACTTGAAATTCTACAACGATCAGGAATCTAAGGTGGAAGTGACAATTCCAATGACAGACCTCTCTCTCCGTGCGGAAGTTCACCACGAAGATATGTACAATGCAATCGATCTCGCAACGAACAAACTGGAACGTCAAATTCGCAAGCACAAAACAAAAGTGAACCGGAAATTCCGCGAAAAAGGTTCTCCGAAGTATGTTTTTGCCGAAGGAAACGGCATCGGAACGGCCGTGCAGGATGACACTGAGGATGAACAGCCGCAGGTTGTCCGTCAAAAGCGCTTTAATTTAAAACCGATGGATAATGAAGAAGCGATTTTACAAATGAATATGCTTGGACACAGCTTCTTTGTATTCACGAACGCCGAAACCAATCTGACCAATGTGGTCTACCGAAGAAACGACGGAAAATACGGTTTGATCGAGCCGAACGAATAAATATATCAAGTCCCCTCCCGGATCTTCCGCAGAGGGGATTTTTTCCGTTTCCCCGCGGTAAATTGTTTGGAAATGACAAAAGGTATGATATGATATTGCATATATAAAAATTACTGTTTACTCATACTTAAACAAGGAAATTAAAGAGGAGCGTTATTCTATGCTTGGAATTTTAAATAAAGTGTTTGATCCGACAAAACGCACGCTCAGCCGTTATGAAAAGAAAGCGAACGAGATTGATGCGCTCAAGGCAGATATAGAGAAGCTTTCAGACGAAGCTTTGAAACAAAAGACAATCGAGTTCAAAGAGCGCCTCGAAAAAGGCGAAACAGTTGACGATCTTTTGACTGAAGCGTTTGCCGTTGTCAGGGAAGCTTCCCGGCGTGTGACAGGCATGTTCCCGTTTAAGGTTCAGCTGATGGGGGGCGTTGCCCTTCATGAAGGGAATATCGCCGAAATGAAAACCGGGGAAGGTAAAACGCTGACTTCCACAATGCCCGTTTATTTGAATGCCTTGTCAGGGAAAGGCGTTCACATCGTGACGGTCAACGAATACCTGGCGAGCCGCGATGCTGAAGAGATGGGAAAAATCTATGAATTTCTCGGGCTGACTGTCGGCTTAAACCTGAACAGCCTTTCAAAAGACGAGAAGCGTGAAGCCTATGCAGCCGATATTACGTACTCTACGAATAATGAGCTTGGCTTTGACTACCTGCGCGACAACATGGTGCTTTATAAAGAGCAGATGGTTCAGCGTCCGCTGCATTTTGCGGTCATCGATGAAGTCGACTCGATTTTGATCGATGAAGCAAGAACGCCGCTCATCATTTCCGGACAAGCGGCCAAATCCACAAAACTGTACGTTCAGGCCAATGCGTTTGTCCGCACATTAAAAGCGGATCAGGACTACACATACGATGTGAAAACAAAAGGCGTTCAGCTGACTGAAGAAGGGATGACAAAAGCCGAAAAGGCATTCGGCATCGAAAACTTGTTTGATGTCCGCCATGTCGCCTTAAACCATCATATTGGCCAGGCGCTCAAAGCCCATGCGGCGATGCATAAAGACGTCGACTACGTCGTCGAAGACGGCCAGGTCGTTATCGTCGACTCTTTCACAGGCCGTCTGATGAAAGGCCGCCGCTACAGCGACGGGCTCCACCAGGCCATTGAAGCGAAGGAAGGGCTTGAGATCCAAAATGAGAGCATGACGCTCGCGACGATCACCTTCCAGAACTACTTCCGCATGTATGAAAAATTAGCCGGAATGACGGGTACGGCAAAAACGGAAGAAGAAGAATTCCGCAATATATACAACATGCAGGTTGTATCGATTCCGACCAACAAGCCGATCGCCCGCGATGACCGCCCGGATTTAATTTACCGGACTATGGAAGGGAAATTTAAAGCTGTTGCAGAGGATGTCGCCCAGCGCTATATGGTCGGCCAGCCGGTTCTTGTCGGTACGGTTGCGGTGGAAACATCTGAATTGATCTCAAAGCTGCTTAAAAATAAAGGAATTCCGCATCAGGTATTAAACGCGAAAAACCACGAGCGGGAAGCCCAGATTATCGAAGATGCCGGGCAAAAAGGAGCGGTGACCATCGCGACGAACATGGCGGGCCGCGGTACGGACATCAAGCTTGGCGAAGGCGTAAAAGAGCTTGGCGGACTGGCCGTCATCGGTACTGAGCGCCATGAATCACGGCGGATTGACAACCAGCTGCGCGGACGTTCAGGCCGTCAGGGGGACCCTGGTATCACCCAATTTTATCTTTCCATGGAAGATGAATTAATGAAACGCTTCGGCGCAGAACGGACGATGGCGATGCTTGACCGCTTCGGAATGGACGATTCGACGCCGATTCAGAGCAAGATGGTTTCAAGAGCGGTCGAATCTTCACAGAAGCGTGTGGAAGGCAACAACTTTGATGCCCGTAAGCAGCTTCTGCAATACGATGACGTGCTCCGCCAGCAGCGTGAAGTCATCTATAAACAGCGCTTTGAGGTCATCGATTCCGACAACCTCCGCTCCATCGTCGAAACTATGATTAAAGCTTCACTTGAGAGGGCTGTTGCTTCATACACGCCAAAGGAAGATCTGCCTGAAGAGTGGAATCTTGACGGCCTTGTCGAGCTTGTAAATGCGAATTTCCTTGATGAGGGCGGAGTGGAGAAAAGCGATATTTTCGGAAAAGAGCCTGAGGAAATCACAGAGCTCATTTACGACCGCATCAAGACGAAATACGATGAGAAAGAAGAGCGCTACGGCTCTGAACAAATGCGCGAATTTGAGAAAGTCATCGTTCTCCGCGAAGTGGATACGAAATGGATGGATCACATCGATGCGATGGATCAGCTGCGTCAAGGAATTCATCTGCGCGCTTACGCTCAGACAAACCCGCTCCGCGAGTATCAGATGGAAGGCTTTGCAATGTTTGAAAACATGATCGCGGCCATCGAAGATGATGTAGCCAAATTCGTCATGAAGGCTGAAATCGAAAACAACCTTGAGCGCGAAGAGGTCATTCAAGGACAGACAACAGCTCATCAGCCGAAAGAAGGCGATGAGGAAAAACAAGCGAAGAAAAAACCGGTCCGCAAAGCGGTGGATATCGGACGCAATGATCCTTGCTACTGCGGAAGCGGAAAAAAATATAAAAACTGCTGCGGAAGAACAGAATAAAAAGAGGTGCTTAGCCTCTTTTTATTTTGAACCGGCTGAAATATATGATGAGGTGAAAGAATAATGGAATTGGCAGAAATCAGACAGGAACTTGAAAATATGGCTACTCGGTTAGCGGACTTCAGGGGGTCTCTTTGACCTCGAAACAAAGGAAGCAAGAATCAGCGAACTAGACGAGCAGATGGCTGACCCTGATTTTTGGGGAGATCAGCAAAAAGCGCAGACGATCATTAATGAAGCGAATGCGTTAAAAGACTATGTCAACACGTACAACAAATTGAGCGAATCTCATGAAGAATTACAAATGACGCACGATCTTTTAAAAGAAGATCCTGACCAAGACCTGCAAAATGAACTGGTCAGCGAGCTGAAAAGCTTAACAAAGCAGTTTAACGAATTTGAGCTGCAGCTGTTGTTAAGCGAGCCGTATGATAAAAACAATGCGATCCTTGAGCTTCACCCGGGAGCCGGCGGCACCGAATCACAGGATTGGGGTTCAATGCTTCTGAGAATGTACACCAGGTGGGCAGAGCGCCGCGGATTTAAGGTGGAAACCCTTGATTACCTCCCAGGGGATGAAGCGGGAATCAAGTCTGTCACTCTCCTGATCAAAGGCCACAATGCCTACGGCTATTTAAAAGCCGAGAAAGGCGTGCACAGGCTCGTCAGAATTTCTCCGTTCGACTCATCAGGGCGCAGGCACACGTCGTTTGTGTCTTGTGATGTCATGCCTGAATTTAACGAAGAAATCGACATTGAGATCCGCACGGAAGATATTAAAGTCGATACGTACAGGGCAAGCGGCGCCGGCGGCCAGCACGTTAATACGACAGACTCCGCCGTCAGAATCACCCACCTGCCGACAGGCGTCATTGTCACTTGCCAAACGGAGCGCTCCCAAATTAAAAACCGCGAACGTGCCATGAAAATGCTGAAGTCGAAGCTGTATCAGCGCAGAATCGAAGAGCAGCAGGCACAGCTTGACGAAATTCGCGGCGAACAAAAAGAAATCGGCTGGGGAAGCCAGATCCGCTCATACGTTTTCCATCCGTATTCCCTAGTGAAGGATCATAGAACCAACACGGAAATGGGGAACGTGCAGGCGGTTATGGACGGAGACATTGACTCTTTCATCGACGCATATTTGCGTTCCAAGCTTTCCTAAATTGAAGAAAGACACATCCATATTGTGAGATGTGTCTTTTTTTTTGCGGGTAAATCCTCCTGGATATGTGCAGCCTAAGCCGTAAGAAGCTTTGTCCCTCTGCCGCTTTATCCGATTAATACGTTATTTGGCTGTTATTTACTTACAATAAGCTAAATGCTATACTCTCGATTGGTAACGAATCGTGCGGAGGATGACAGACATGAAGATGAACAAAACGAGATATCAATTGTTTACGGCGCTGCGTGACTACGGCTATATCCTGTTTGGATCAGCCGTCGTCGCTGTGACATTTAATATGTTTCTGCTTCCCAACCGGATTGCAGCCGGCGGCGTCAGCGGCATCAGCACCATTTTGCAATCGTTCGGCTTTGAAGCCGCCTATGTGCAATGGGCATTTAATATTCCTTTATTTATTGCCGGGGTTCTCATACTCGGAGGAAAATTCGGCATTAAGACGCTTGTCGGGTCTGTTTTTCTCCCGTTTGTCGTATATATGACACGGGACATTGCTTCGGCGACAGAGAATCCGCTCTTAGCCGCCATTTTCGGCGGTGTCGGCATCGGAGTCGGAATCGGGATGGTCTTTCTCGGAAGGGGTTCGACTGGCGGGACTGCGCTGGCTGCGCAAATCATTCATAAGTACACCGGGCTTTCGCAAGGCAAATGTTTGGCGCTGATCGACGGAACGATCGTCCTGTCGGCGATGTTTGTTTTTAACATCGAACAGGGACTGTATGCTATGCTTGGCGTTTATATATCAAGCAAAACCATCGATGTCATCCAGGTCGGGCTGAACCGTTCCAAAATGGCGATGATCATTACCAACCGGGAAGAGGAAGTTCGACATGCGGTACTGAATAAAATTGACAGAGGGATTACGAAAATATCAGCGGTCGGAGGCTATACAGATGATGAGCGGCCAATTCTGATGTGCGTGGTCGGCCAGACCGAGTTCACAAAGCTGAAACAACTTGTGAAACACATTGATGAGTCTGCATTTGTCATTGCGATGGATGCTTCAGAGGTGCTTGGCGAGGGTTTTAAACGCGCGTAATCGAGGTTATAATAAAGGTTGACTTGTTAAAGGAGCTGACTTAAAAAAATGAAAATGAAGCTGTTTACTCTGTTTATGGCTGTTTCTTTTGTTCTGGCTGCCTGCGGCGGCAATAACAACGAAAGCAAAGAGAAAAACACAGGCGGGCAAGCAACTGCAACGGACGGGGAAGAGATTTACCAGCAAAACTGCACAGGCTGCCATGGTAAGGATTTGGCCGGCGGTTCGGCCCCGAGCTTGAAAGAAGTTGGCGGCAAGTATAAGGAAGGCGAAATTAAGGACATCGTAGTCAACGGCCGCGGCGGAATGCCTGGCAATCTTGTAGACGAAAAAGAAGCTGAGGCGGTCGCGAAGTGGCTTTCAGAGAAAAAATAAGAATGCCTTGCCAGTCAGGAGGCGATGAGAACCTTCTTCACATTCGGGTGAAAAAGGTTCTTTTTTTGTTGAAAAGGCCTTTATACCTATTGAAAAACGAAGAAAAACAAGTTCTTATATCTCGGAAAAGGCCCAAAGTACAAATTTTTTGTCTGATTTTACGTTTTTCCTATAACTTATGTCGGCATTGAAACAAAACTGTAATATCATTTTGTCTAATCTTGACGTATAATGGGTGTTGTTGAAAAAGGGCTTGTATTATATTACTTACCGTGAATTTGGCAGGGACACAAAACGACATGCCCTTTCGAAGAGTATGACCGTATAAACATACATAAAAGATTAGGTGATTACATGATCGAAATAAAAGATGTATATAAGACTTATTCCAACGGGGTATCAGCGCTGAACGGAATAAGCATCTCTATATATCCCGGAGAATTTGTTTATGTTGTAGGACCAAGCGGAGCAGGTAAATCAACCTTCATTAAAATGATATACCGCGAAGAAAAGCCTTCCAAAGGAAAGATTGTCATAAACAATAAAAATTTGGCGGACCTCAAAGAAAAAGAGATTCCTTTCATCAGAAGGAAAATCGGCGTTGTATTCCAAGACTTTAAACTGCTGCCGAAGCTGACCGTGTTTGAAAATGTTGCATTTGCTTTAGAGGTCATCGGGGAGCGCCCAGAGGCGATCAGAAAAAAAGTGCTTGAAGTGCTTGACCTTGTTCAGCTGAAGCACAAAGCAAGGCAATTCCCTGATCAGCTGTCCGGAGGAGAACAGCAGCGGGTTTCAATTGCACGGTCAATCGTCAACGATCCTGATGTCGTGATCGCTGACGAGCCGACGGGAAACCTTGACCCTGAGACGTCTTGGGAAATCATGAAGACGCTCGAGGAAATCAACAACCGCGGAACAACAGTCGTTATGGCGACTCATAACAAAGAAATCGTAAACACCATGAAGAAACGGGTCATCGCAATCGAAGACGGGGTCATTGTGCGTGATGAAGCTAGAGGGGAGTATGGTTCTTATGATTAGAACTCTCGGACGGCATTTGCGCGAGAGCTTAAAATCTCTCGGGAGAAACGCGTGGATGACTTTCGCATCCATCAGTGCTGTAACTGTTACACTTATCTTGGTCGGCGTGTTCATGGTCATCATGCTGAACGTATACAATATGACATTAAAAGCCGAACAGGAAGTCGAAGTCAAAGTGCTTGTTGACTTGACGGCCAACCAGGATCAAAAAAATACATTGGAAAAAGAAATTAAACAAATACCGGAAATCAGCAGTGTCAAATACTCATCTAAAGATGAAGAGCTGAAAAACCTGAAAGACAGCTTTGGCGAAGACGGGAAATTCTTTGCGATGTTCGAGCAGGAAAACCCGCTGAACGATGCGTTTGTCGTAAAGACAACAGACCCTCAAGACACGCCGAAAGCTGCCAAGAAGCTAGAGAAGCTGACCAACGTCTATAAAGTGACATACGGGCAGGAGCAGGTAGACCGCTTATTTAAAATCAGCGGTGTCACCAAAGTAATCGGGATTGCATTGGTTGTCGGCCTGCTGTTTACGGCGATGTTTTTAATCTCTAATACGATCAAAATCACGATTTTTGCAAGACGCAAAGAAATCGAGATTATGAAACTTGTAGGCGCAACAAACTGGTTCATTCGCTGGCCATTCTTCATTGAAGGTCTGCTCTTGGGCGTATGCGGTTCTATCATTCCGATCGCTATTTTGCTCGGAACGTATCATCATGCCGTTCAGTGGATCGCTCCGAAAGTTCAGGGCACATTCATACAGCTCTTGCCGTACAATCCGTTCGTCTTTCAGATTTCAGCGATCTTGGTGCTGATCGGAGCCGTTATCGGTGTATGGGGAAGCTTGATGTCGATTCGCAAATTCTTAAAAGTTTAAACCGGCGTTTTCGCCGGTTGTATCATGTTTAAAGCTGGGATGCCTGCAAAGCGCCGGGCTCCCTTGATTCTAAAGGCAAGGAGGAACCAAGGTTGAAAAAAAAGCTTATGACGCTGGGGCTGACCGCTGTGCTCGGATCGTCGGCATTGCTGATCCCCCTAAAAAGCAACCATGCTTTAGCTTATGAAGACTTGGAGAAAAAAAAGAGCGACGTTCAAAGCAAAAAATCTGAAAACGAATCAAAGCTCGAAAAAAAGAAACAGGAGCTTTCAGAGCTTGAATCAAAGGAAGCAAGCCTGAAAAGCGAGATCGAGAAAATCGACCGTCAGATGACGGACACGAATGAAAAGCTGGAAAAGAAAAATGAAGAAATCGATCAAACAAAGAAAAGCATCGAAGAGCTGAAAAAGCAAATCAAAAAGCTTAAAGAAAAGATTGAGAAACGCAATAAAATATTGAAAGACCGGGTTCGCTCCATGCAGGAAAACGGCGGTTCCGTTCAATACATAGACGTGCTTCTCGGCTCGAAAAGCTTTGGGGATTTCATCAGCCGCGCGGGTGCGGTTTCGACAATTGTTGAAGCTGATAAAGATCTGATGGAAGAACAAAAGCGCGATCTTCAGCTTGTTGAGGAAAAGGAAACAAAGCTGAGCAAGGACCTTGAAAGCCTTGAAAAAGCGCTTAAAGACCTGGAAGATTTAAAAAAGACGCTCGACAAGCAGCAAAAAGAAAAAGCAAACGTCATGAAAAAAGTGAAGCAAGATAAAGATCACGCACATGAAGAACTTGGTTCACTTGAAAATGAAGCAGAAATTTTAAAGCGTCAGAATGAAGCGATCAAAGCCGAAGAGGCGCATCGGAAAAAGCAGGAAGCGGAAGCGAGCCGCCGGGCTTCAAGCGGCCAATCGGAAGCCTCTTCATCTAAACCGTCGGCACCAAGCAGCTCAGGCTTTATCCGTCCTGCTTCCGGCACATTTACTTCCGGGTTCGGGAATCGTTCGCTCGGGAATCACTTCGGCGTAGATATTGCCAAGCACGGTTCAGGTGTTCCAATTTATGCGGCAGCCGCCGGAACGGTCTATAACGCCCATTACTCGTCCAGCTACGGCAATGTTGTGTTTATTACCCATAACATCAACGGGCAAACATATCAGACGGTCTACGCTCACATGTCTTCAATTAAAGTGCAGACAGGCCAGCGTGTTGAACAGGGGCAAGTGATTGGAACGATGGGAAATACAGGCCAATCCTACGGGCAGCATCTTCACTTTGAAATGCATAAAGGCCTTTGGAACAACGCGAAATCCAATGCTGTTGACCCGGCCAATTATATACCGCTTTAAAAATGAAAGCCGATTCGTCCGGAAATGGACCGAATCGGCTTTTTGTCATTTAAAAAGTGGCTTCATCTTTTTTTCTGGAGATTTTGCTATGGAATCATTAAGCCAAAAAGTAGAATAAACTCCAAAGCACTTCATGGTATACTAAATTAATCTTAAAAAAGAAGATCTGTTTGAACAGGAGTTTACATGATGACACAATTTACAATTCATGAAGAGATGATAAACAGCGAGTCGCTACCGCCATTTACGCTTACGATCGAGGATACGTATGCCGCGACAGTATATAGTGATACGGAGATGCAGGCCGAACTGGTAAAGGTGCTCGAAAACAATGGCAAATGGACCGTTTTTGATCAACAGGAAGGTTTGTATCAGCGCCTGACGGTGGAGGAGAATATCACTTTTTTTCATAAATGGTTCGGCTGTGAAACGCCATTGCCTGAAATTCTTGTGCTGTTTGAATTACAAAACTGTGCCAAAAAAACGCTGCATAAATGTTCGGAATCTGACATTCGCCGTGTCTATTTTGCAAAGTATTTCATGAGCGGTGTTCAGCCGATGATTTTCCGCGAGCCGATCCATGGCGCTGATGTCAGAACAATGAATACTTTTATGAACATGCTGCAAAAATTGAGGGATCATCACATACCTGTCATGATCTTAGTATCCAATATGGAGCACGCTCTGCTGCTTGGGGATATCGCATACAAACTTCAGAAAAATGGTATACAGCAAATCGAAATCATCGAAGCAGAAGAAAGTGCGTCGGAAGCTAAAAACATTGGAACAGCGGCGACTGCAAATTTTTTCAAGGTTCCGGCAAAAGTCGATGACAAGATGATATTATTTGATCCCTTGGAGATTGACTACATCGAAAGTCAGGATGGCAAAGCGATGATCGTTGTTCAGGATGAATCATATGCGATGGATTCCACACTGGCAGAAATCGAGAAAAAATTAGCGGTTTATGGATTTTATCGATGTCATCGTTCATATATCGTCAATTTACAAAAAGTCCGTGAAATCATTACATGGTCTAAAAATACATATTCACTGCGAATCGATAACAAATCCCAGTCGACGATTCCTTTGTCACGAACGAAAATACAAGACATTCAGGAAAAATTCAGTCTGAAATAGGTACCGTTCACCCCAAACAAACAGCATTTGCACGTATTTTACAACTGAAGACAGGTACAGTTTACATTCGTGATGGTACATTCCGTTCTCATATTACGGCATCAGCTGGTTATATCCGTTACGATGAGAGCAGCTAATCGAAGGGGGTTTTCAGTTGGAATATGCAATGAAAGTAACAGGAATGCGGAAATCGTTTGGACGACACACAGCTATAAAAGATGTCAGTTTTCATGTGAAAAAGGGTGAAATTTTTGGATTGCTTGGACCAAGCGGATCTGGCAAAACAACAACGATTAAAATCTTAACGGGAGAACTTGGACAATCGGCGGGTAAAGTTAAGGTACTCGGGATGGATTCATCCCGGATTGGAACAGCCGATTTTAAATCCAAGGTCGGGATATTATCTGATAACAGTTCACTATATGAGCGCCTGACGATCTATGATAATCTGAAATTATTTTGTAAATTGTACCATGCTCCGTTAAGTCAAATCGATGTGATTTTGCGTGAGGTTAACCTGCACGATCAGCGAACGAAAACGGTCTCGAAGTTGTCAAAAGGGATGAAACAGCGTGTACTACTGGCTAAAGCACTTATTCATAAACCTGAACTGGTATTTCTGGATGAACCAACATCTGCATTGGACCCGGGAAATATGGCGCACATTCACCGGGGACTAAAGAAGCTGAATGAAGCGGGAACAACCATTTTCCTGACAACTCACAATATGGAAGAAGCGAATCAATTGTGTGACCGTGTTGCGTTTTTGCACAAAGGTGAAATAGTGGAACTGGATCGTCCGGATGAAATCCGTTACAAGTACTCGACGCACGCATTTCATGTTGAAACATTTGATGGAGAACAGATCGTCATCAAAAATAAACCAGAGAATGCGGATCATATTAAGGAATTGATGATCAACAATCGAGTGAAATCAATGCATACGGACCATCCGACGCTGGGTCAAATCTTTTTGAAAGTGACTGGGGAGGAGTTGGTGTAATGAATATTCAACGTATAAGTGCCATCTTTGAAAAAGATATAAAAGATTTTATGAAAAATATGATGCTATTGATGATGCCGGTAATCCCGATTATATTATCGCTTTTATATGGGCGGATGAGTGGTGGTAAAGAGCTCCCTATTTTTGTCATGTATATCATTGTAGGGGTAACGTATACATCGGTTACTTCAAGCGGCATGATGACAATGATGGCGGAGGAAAATGAAAAGAAGACATTACGCGGTCTGATTCAGTCACCAGCGTCGTTTCTGGATATCATTGTCGGCAAAAGTCTTGTGATCGGATTGATGACTGTGATTTCCCTTGTCGTATCACTCATCATCGTTGGTTTTGACCCGTTCCTTAATGTCAGAGCGCTTCTTGGGTTGATCTTATTGTTCTCATACTTTTTATTGCTTGGCATTGGTATAGGCCTATTTTCCAAGTCAATCGCTGCAACGTCTGCATATATCATGCCAGTGATGTTTCTGTTCGGGTTTACACCGATGATTGAATTTCTTGGCTTGGATAAAGACAGTATCATCATCAAAGTTGCCGATACTTTTCCAATTATGCAAGCGATTGAAATACACGAAACCAACTCCTGGCTGCCGCTCGGTATTATAGCTGTTTGGGTTCTAGGCGCAGCCCTGTTTATGTATGTTTGTTTTAAGAAGACGATGACAGACGATTAATTGGGCTTTTTAATAAGGCTGGGGTCATGGTATTGAAGTGAGACTTGAAAACGTGTACCTTTTCCAGCCTCATGCAGCTGCATTGCGATAAGAGTGCAGCTTTTTTTTATTTCGTGTTTTTATGGTATTTCTTCACCATCCAAGGCTGCGTGTACATCCAGTGAAGGCCAACAAAGCTATTGTTACACTGAAAATAAACAATCCCCTCCTTTACTCTCTTAAAATCATCTTGTCAGAAAATAACACAAGGTATAGAATGAAAGTGACATCTGTCGACAGTCGACTATTTAAATGGGGGATGATCCAATGAAAGTATTCAACATTGCCAGCATACCCGGTGACGGTGTAGGAAAAGAAGTCGTGCCTGCTGCACAACGAGTTTTGAAAGCGGTTTCGGATGTTCACGGGGGACTCTCATTTCGATTTGCGGAGTTTCCATACAGCTGTGAGTATTATTTGGAACACGGGGAAATGATGCCTGATGACGGCTTGGAGCAGCTGAAAGAGTTCGACAGCATCTTCCTTGGGGCGGTAGGAAACAGCAAGTTTGTCCCCGACCATATTTCCCTATGGGGGCTGCTCATTAAAATCCGCCGCGAATTTGAACAGGTCATCAACATTAGACCTGCGAAATATTTGCAAGGTATCAAGTCTCCGCTGGCCAATCCAAAAGATTTCGATCTGCTTGTCGTCAGGGAAAACAGTGAAGGGGAATACAGCTCGATCGGAGGCAGAATTTTCAGAGAGGAAGATGAAATCGCCATTCAAAATGCCGTTTTTTCAAGAAAAGGGGCGGAGAGGGCGATGCGCTTTGCGTTTGAGTTGGCGGCTAAACGGAAAAAGCATGTTACAAGCGCAACAAAATCGAACGGAATCGTTTATTCAATGCCTTTTTGGGATGAAGTCTTTGAGAACACTGCAAAAGACTACCCCGATATTACCGCTGATTCGCAGCACATTGACGCCCTGTCGGCCTTTTTTGTAACGAAGCCAGAGAAGCTTGACGTCATTGTTGCCAGCAACTTATTCGGCGATATTTTGACCGATATCGGGGCGGCGATTATGGGAAGCATAGGCGTGGCGCCGGCCGCCAATATCAATGTAAACGGCAAATATCCGTCCATGTTTGAGCCTGTGCACGGCTCTGCTCCGGATATTATCGGCAAAGGAATTGCAAACCCGGTCGGCCAAATCTGGACGGCTAAAATGATGCTTGATCATTTTGGAGAAGAAGAACTCGGTGCCAGCTTGCTTGACGTGATCGAAGACGTTCTAAAAAGCGGTTACTTGACGCCTGATATCGGCGGTTCAAGTACGACGGATGAAGTGACAGAAGAAATCATCAAGCGGGTGAGGTCCATATAAGCAAAAGGTCTCGGTTAATCCGGCATTTTTTTTGCTGTGAATGGAAAAACGATTACATGATACGGGCGGTTTTGGCGCATACTACTTCAAGCAACAAAACATAGTGCAGGCAGAAGAGGAGGTATAGGATGAATCAGAAGATTGCACGGCTCATCATTGCGCTCAGCCTGTTATGCGGCTTGGTAACAGGCGCCGGCCCGATTCCGTTTCATGATGTCGTTCCAAAAGTATCAGCGGCTGCCGCCAGAAACGAATTGGAGAAAATTGAGAAAGCATATGACCTGATTTCAAATGAATATGTGGAGCAGGTCGACAGGGAAAAGCTGTTGGAAGGAGCCATACAGGGCATGCTTTCAACATTGAATGACCCATACTCGGTTTATATGGATAAACAGACGGCAAAGCGGTTTTCAGATTCCCTTGATTCCTCTTTTGAAGGAATCGGCGCAGAAATCGGAATGGAAGACAGAAAAATCATTATCGTTTCTCCTTTTAAACAGTCTCCGGCAGAGAAAGCCGGATTAAAGCCGAACGATGAAATCATCAGCATCGACGGCGATTCCATGGCCGGAATGGATTTGAATGACGTCGTATTAAAGATCAGGGGCAAAAAGGGATCGACGGTTACGCTGAAAGTTCACCGCCCCGGCATGAGAGATCAGCTGACATTTACGATTAAGCGCGATGAAATTCCGCTGGAAACGGTATTTGCTTCCATTAAAAAAGTACAGGACAAACCTGTCGGCTATATCGCAATATCTTCCTTTTCCGAACATACGGCAAAAGATTTTACTGCTGAACTGAAAAAGCTTGAGAAAAAGGGAATAAAAGGGCTCGTTTTGGATGTAAGAGGCAATCCGGGCGGGTACTTGCAAAGCGTTGAAGACATTTTAAAACATTTTGTGACAAAAGATCATCCGTATATACAAATCGCCGAAAGAAACGGAAATAAAAAACAATACTTCTCAAAATTAAAAGAGAAAAAACCATATCCTGTGAGCGTGATTACGGACAAGGGCAGCGCTTCAGCGTCGGAAATTCTTGCTGGTGCATTAAAAGAAGCCGAGGGCTACGACGTGGTGGGCGATCCTTCCTTTGGAAAGGGGACCGTCCAGCAGGCGGTTCCGATGGGAGACGGAAGCAATATTAAGCTGACGCTGTACAAATGGCTGACACCTAAAGGAAATTGGATCCATAAGCAGGGAATTCAGCCGACCGTTCCAGTCGCCCAGCCCGCATATTTCTCAGTGGGGCCTGTACAGTTGAAGGAGCCTCTCAAGCCGGATATGAACAACAATGAAATTAAGCGGGCGCAGCACCTCCTGAAAGGCCTCGGGTTTGTCCCTGGCAGGGAAGACGGCTATTACAGTGAAGGCACAAAAAAAGCTGTCATGGCGTTTCAGGCAGAAAACAAGCTGAAACAAACGGGCATTATTGACCAAAAAACGGCAAATACAATGAACCTGCGGATTGAAGAGAAAAAGATGAAAGAAAAGAACGACCTTCAGCTGCAAACCGCATTAAAAATGCTGTTTAACAAAAAGTGAGGATACAGGATGTCCTCACTTTTTTTATTCTCAGAAAGTAAATTCTCAACCTTTTTACCTAAAATTTTTGTTTTTTCATAAAAAAAACATTCATAATGAATAGAATTGACCCGATAACATAAGTGTATGGGAGACTTTATAAGGATGTAAAGATGCAGTAAAAATGTAACTTTTGCAAGTTGTATAACTAAGGAAAACTTTTTAAAATAGAACCAAAGCTTTTTCAAGAATTATAATGTGTGCATTTTTTTTGCGGAGAATGTTAGCGCTGTTTGCGTTCTTCGTCTCTGTTGGTGGAGTCGTCTGACGCTTGCGCTTTTCTTATATATAAATAATAAATGGGGGTACACGATTGAAAAGGGCAAGTATTGTGAGAGAGAAAAAATACTATGAATTAGTGGAGCAGTTAAAAGTTCGATCACAAGACGTTACGTTTTCCGCTACAAAGGCAGTAGGATTGCTTATGCTGTTCAGCAGATACCTCGTAAACTACACTTCGGTCGAAAGTGTGGAGGATATCAATGAGGATTGCGCGGAACTTTATTTCAACTACTTGATGGACAACCACAAGCGGCTCGGCATCAATCTGACCGATATCAAGCGGTCAATGCAGCTGATAGGAGATATTCTAGATGTCGAAGTCAATCATTACCTGAAAGACTTTTCTTTGTCGAATGTGACGCTTTGGATGAGCCAGGAGAAATAAACCTCACGTTTACCATACCCAAGCATTTTATTATTTGTTAGAATAATAATAAAATGCACCAGCTTGCCTAAAGGTGCCAGCATTTGTCGTCACGAATGCGCTTGAAAAGCACCGGCGTTAAAGCATCATGACGAAAGTTTCAGCGGCTGACGGCTCAGGCATCCCGCCTGAACGGCCGCCCGTCATTTCCTCGAGCCGACGCTTTAGACAAGCTGGGTTTCCCTAAAATATCCAACGTTAAAAAGCTGCTGTATTTAAGGCGGCCTGAAATGCTTGGCTGAGGCGGTGAACGTTCCCTTGTCAGTTGAAGAAAGCTTAATTGAACTTTTAAAAGGAGCAGGATTGTTTTTTCTGCACCCGCTCTTCTATTTTATGATGATCATGAGTCTTGCTTACGGCTATGCCCGGATCAAACGTGAAAGAAAGACGTTTCATACGCGTATTGAAGATATTTATGACGAGTTTAAGTTTACATATTCCAAAGGACTCTTGGCAGGACTCGTGCTGTCCATTGTTTCGTTCGGCTTAGGGCTGTCTCTCCCGATGGGTATGCTGGTTTTAATAGCGGCGGTCAGCGTTGCCGCAGCTTTAACTTTCAGACAGAGTCTGCTGTCAGCGGCATATACGCTGGGCGTGAGCATCGTCGCCGGTTTATGTATTGAATACACCGGTTTCGGAGCGCTTGACGCATTTCTTCCGCAGCTGCCCCTCGCGAATTGGCCGGCTGCTGCCGTCCTGCTCGGACTTCTGTTGGTAGCGGAAGGAGTGCTCGTCTACAAAACGGCACATATCAAAACTTCCCCTGCGATCGTCATGAGCAAAAGGGGGCTCCCGATCGGCCAGCAGATTGCGGGCAGAACCTGGCTTTTGCCGTTGTTTATTCTCATTCCGGGACATGCGATCGAATCATCGGTTCCGTGGTGGCCCGTTCTGTCATTTAACGGCGGCTTTGAGCTCCTGTGGATTCCTTATTTCATCGGCTTCGGCCAAAGAGTTCAAGGATCGCTTCCGATTGAAAGCATTAAAATTACAGCGAAGCGCATCAGCGTGCTTGGTATCATCATTCTGCTGGTCGCGGCCGGAAGCGTATGGTGGACGCCGCTTGCCGCCCTTGCCGCCGGAACGGCGATCGCAGGAAGGGCCTTTTTATCATGGAAACAGCGGATGAACGATAATTCCGCCCCTTTCCATTTTTCAAAGAGAGACCAGGGGCTCGTGGTGCTCGGGGTTATTCCGAACACGCCGGCAGCCGATCTCGGTCTCAAGATCGGCGAAATCATCACGAAGGTCAACGGGATTGCAGTGAAAAATGCGGCGGATTTCTACGAAGCGCTTCAGAAGAACCGTGCTTTCTTCAAACTTGAAGTCGTCGGTTTAAACAATGAAATTCGTTTTGAACAAAGAGCTTCATATGAAGGAGAGCATCATGAGCTTGGCATCATCTTTGTAAAAGAAGAGGATGCGGCGATGAAGCATGCTGAGGCAGCCGCCTCACAAGAAACAGAATAATTGATGTTAATAAAGCGCCGCTTTTTCGGGCGCTTTTGCTTTTCCTTTTGGGGAAATTTTGGGTTGTCTTTTACAAAACGTTCCGCTAGGATGATGGATAGAACTGATTGAAGGAGAATGATTGATGAAAAAGGCTTTTCTCGCCGGTGTTTTTGTTTGTTTGATAGCTGTATTGATTTCGGCTGTGGCCGGGGATTGGACATTGATTTTCAAAGTTTCGGGAGCCGCTGGACTAGGCACGATTCTGCTGTCTGCTTTATGTTCCGGCGTATTTGTCAGCGGTGACCGGTTCAGGGGAAATCACGATTCGGAAACGAAAGAGCACAGGGAGTGGAACGGCAAACTGGCAAACACGTTCGCCGTTTTTGCCATGCCGAACCTCCTGGCCGCCGGAATCTCGTTCTTTTTCGCCTTTTAACGTCTGATTCCGAATAACGCGGCATGATGATGGACAAAATGAATGAGTGTCTATGTTTGTCCGTTTCTTTGTTCTTTAATATAATCGAATAAGATCAAGAAACGTGAGGAGGGTTTTTGTGTTTACAAAAGCCGTTTTTGCACTGATATTTCCTTTCCTACTTGTCTTGTTTTTTACAAGGGTGACCTATAACCATTACGTCGGGATTGCGCTGACCGCAGCGCTGTTGTTTGCTTCATATTTAAAAGGTTATACGGAAACCTTTTTTATTGTAGGACTTGATATTGTATCGCTCGTAGCCGGTTCGCTCTATGCGGCGAAAAAGGCGGGCGAAAAGAAGGAAGACTCATAGAAACCGTAAGAATGATTGCCGTGAAGCCCTGCTTTTGATGACAAAAAGGAGGGGTTTTTTGATAGATCAGGAAGGACCGGCTTTTGTGGGAAAACACAGAAACCGAACTTTAGTTCGTATTTTTACTTCGGGTGTGTTAAAATAATAAGCAGGAAGATTTCGTAAAGAAACGGAGGCTTTTTTGTGAAAGACCGCTTTGAATTAGTCTCGAATTATCAGCCCCAGGGGGATCAGCCGAAAGCGATTGATCAGCTTGTCAAAGGAATTAATGAAGGCAGAAAGCATCAGACGCTTTTGGGGGCGACCGGTACAGGAAAGACGTTTACGATGTCAAACGTGATTAAAGAAGTCAACAAACCGACTCTCGTCATCGCCCACAACAAAACACTCGCCGGACAGCTGTACAGCGAGTTTAAGGAATTTTTCCCAAACAACGCAGTCGAATATTTTGTCAGCTATTATGACTATTACCAGCCTGAAGCTTACGTGCCTCAGACTGATACATTTATCGAAAAAGATGCCAGCATTAACGATGAGATTGATAAATTAAGGCACTCTGCCACGTCTGCTCTTTTTGAACGCAAAGATGTGATCATTGTGGCGAGTGTCTCTTGTATTTACGGCTTGGGTTCTCCTGAGGAATACAGGGAAATGGTGCTCTCGCTCAGAGCGGAAATGGAAATCGAGCGGAATGAGCTGCTCAGAAAGCTCGTTGACATCCAATATGCACGGAATGATATCGACTTTCAGCGCGGAACATTCAGGGTGCGCGGCGATGTCGTCGAGATTTTCCCGGCTTCAAGGGATGAGCACTGCATCCGGGTTGAATTTTTCGGGGACGAAATCGAACGGATCAGGGAAGTGGATGCCCTGACAGGCGAAATTTTAGGGGAGAGGGAACACGTCGCGATCTTCCCGGCTTCCCACTTCGTCACACGGGAAGAAAAGATGAAGAAAGCGATCATAAACATTGAAGAGGAGCTGGAAGAGCGCCTTAAAGCGCTTCGTGAAGAAGGCAAGCTCCTTGAAGCACAGCGTCTGGAACAGCGGACGAGATACGATTTGGAAATGATGCGCGAAATGGGCTTTTGCTCGGGCATCGAAAACTATTCAAGACATTTGACGCTTCGTCCGGCAGGTTCGACTCCATATACGCTGATCGATTACTTTCCGGACGATTTCCTGATGGTCATAGACGAGTCGCATGTCACCATGCCGCAGATCAGAGGAATGTACAACGGAGACCAGGCGAGAAAACAGGTTCTCGTCGATCACGGATTCAGGCTCCCTTCCGCTTTGGATAACCGCCCGCTCAGGTTTGAAGAGTTTGAAAAGCACATTCACAACATCGTGTATGTGTCGGCTACGCCGGGCCCTTATGAACTTGAGCATACGCCTGAAATGGTAGAGCAGATCATCCGGCCGACAGGGCTCCTCGATCCGATCATTGAGGTAAGGCCGATTGAAGGGCAGATCGATGATCTGATCGGAGAAATCCAGCAGAGAATCGAGCGGAATGAACGCGTCCTCGTCACTACGCTGACGAAAAAAATGTCCGAGGATTTGACGGATTATCTGAAGGAAATCGGAATCAAGGTCACGTACCTGCATTCCGAGATTAAAACGCTGGAGCGGATCGAGATTATCCGCGATCTTCGCCTCGGCAAGCATGACGTTCTCATCGGCATCAACCTGCTGAGGGAAGGACTCGATATTCCCGAGGTTTCACTTGTCGCCATCCTTGACGCAGACAAAGAAGGCTTTTTGCGGTCTGAGCGTTCGCTCATCCAAACGATCGGCCGCGCCGCCAGAAATGCCGAAGGCCGCGTGATCATGTATGCCGACAAGATCACCAATTCGATGGAAATCGCAATCAATGAAACGAAGCGCCGCCGCGAACAGCAGGAGGCCTATAATGAAAAACACGGCATTACGCCGAAAACGATCAACAAGAAGATCAGGGACGTCATCCGGGCAACTCATGCTGCTGAAGAGCAGGAAGAATATCAAGTAAAAGAGGAGCCGAAGCTTTCGAAGATGACGAAGAAAGAGCGGGAAAAAGTGATCGCTCAAATGGAAAACGACATGAAGGAAGCCGCAAAAGCGCTTGACTTTGAACGTGCCGCTGAGCTTCGCGACTTGCTCCTAGAGTTAAAATCGGAAGGATGAATAGAGAATGGCAACGAAACGAATTGAGGTGAAAGGTGCAAGGGCCCACAACCTGAAAAATATCGATGTCTCTATTCCGAGGGACCAGCTTGTCGTGCTGACAGGTCTTTCGGGATCAGGGAAATCATCCCTTGCGTTCGATACGATATATGCAGAGGGGCAGCGGCGCTATGTCGAGTCTCTTTCCGCATATGCCCGCCAGTTTTTAGGACAGATGGACAAACCCGACGTCGATGCGATCGAAGGTCTGTCGCCGGCGATCAGCATCGACCAGAAAACGACGAGCCGGAACCCCCGGTCGACAGTCGGAACGGTGACGGAAATCTACGATTATCTCCGGCTGCTGTTTGCCAGAATCGGAAAGCCGGTCTGCCCGGTTCACGGCATTGAAATTACCTCGCAAACGATCGAACAGATGACGGACAGAATTTTGGAATATCCCGAGCGCACGAAGCTCCAGGTGCTCGCGCCGATCGTCTCGGGAAGAAAAGGTTCGCACGTGAAAGTGCTCGATCAAATCAGAAAACAAGGCTATGTGAGAGTCCGGATCGACGGCGAAATGAACGATCTCTCAGAAGACATCGAGCTTGAAAAGAATAAAAAGCATTCGATTGAAGTCGTCGTCGACCGTATCGTCATAAAAGAAGGCGTAACAGCCCGTCTCACAGACTCGCTCGAAACGGCGCTCCGCCTCGGTGAAGGCCGCGTGATCATCGATGTGATCGGACAGGAAGAGCTGCTTTTCAGCGAACATCATGCCTGTCCGCATTGCGGTTTTTCAATCGGCGAGCTGGAGCCGAGAATGTTCTCTTTCAACAGCCCTTTCGGCGCGTGTCCAAGCTGCGACGGCCTCGGGTCCAAGCTGGAAGTCGATGTAGAGCTCGTCATTCCAAACGATGAGCTGTCGCTAAAGGAAAATGCGATTGCACCTTGGGAACCGCAGAGCTCCCAGTATTATCCGAAGCTGCTTGAAGCGGTATGCAGCCATTATGGAATCGATATGGATGTTCCGGTCAGGGAGCTGCCGAAGCACCAGCTTGAAAAGATCCTTTACGGCAGCGGAGACGAGCAGATTTACTTCAGATATGAAAACGACTTCGGACAGGTCCGGGAAAACTACATTGAATTCGAAGGCGTCATCCGCAATATCGAAAGGCGCTATAAAGAAACGAGCTCGGATTACGTTCGGGAACTGATGGAAAAATACATGGCCAATCAGCCGTGCCCTTCATGCAAAGGCTACCGTCTGAAAAAGGAATCCCTCGCCGTGCTGATAAACGGCCTTCACATCGGCAAGATAACCGAAATGTCGGTTTCTAACGCCCTTCAATTTTTCCGTGAACTTGAACTTTCGGAAAAAGACATGAAGATCGCCAACCTCATTTTGCGGGAGATTGAAGAGCGCCTTGGATTTTTGAACAATGTCGGGCTTGACTATTTGACGCTCAGCCGCGCAGCCGGCACTCTGTCGGGAGGAGAAGCGCAGCGGATCAGGCTTGCAACGCAAATCGGCTCAAGGCTGACCGGTGTCCTCTACATCCTTGATGAGCCGTCAATCGGTCTTCATCAGCGCGATAACGACCGCTTGATTGATACGCTCAAAAATATGAGGGATATCGGAAACACCTTGATCGTCGTCGAGCATGACGAGGATACGATGCTTGCCGCCGATTATTTAATTGATATCGGACCCGGCGCGGGCGTACACGGGGGAGAAGTGATCTCCGCCGGAACACCGGAAGAAGTGATGAACGATGATCAATCGCTGACAGGGCAGTACCTCTCAGGGAAAAAATTCATTCCTCTTCCTGCCGAGAGAAGGAAGCCTGACAACCGTTTTATCGAGGTAAAAGGCGCAAAGGAAAACAACTTGAAAAATGTTTCCGTGAAGTTTCCGCTCGGCGTGTTCACAGCTGTCACCGGGGTATCGGGATCAGGGAAAAGCACGCTCGTCAATGAAATTCTCCACAAAACGCTGGCTCAGAAGCTGCATCGGGCGAAGGCAAAACCGGGAGAGTACAAAGAAATAAAAGGAATCGAGCACCTCGATAAAGTGATCGACATCGACCAGTCTCCGATCGGCCGGACGCCGAGGTCAAACCCGGCCACATATACCGGCGTGTTCGATGATATCCGTGACGTGTTTGCCCAGACGAATGAAGCGAAAGTCAGAGGATACAAAAAAGGGCGCTTCAGCTTTAACGTCAAAGGCGGACGCTGTGAAGCCTGTAAAGGCGACGGAATTATCAAAATCGAAATGCACTTCCTGCCAGATGTATACGTTCCTTGTGAGGTTTGCCACGGAAAGAGGTACAACCGTGAAACGCTTCAGGTCACATACAAAGGTAAAAACATTTCTGATGTGCTTGAGATGACAGTCGAAAATGCCGTTCAATTTTTTGAGAACATCCCGAAAATCAAGCGCAAGCTGCAGACCCTCTATGATGTCGGTCTTGGCTATATTACGCTCGGACAGCCGGCTACAACGCTTTCCGGGGGAGAAGCGCAGCGGGTCAAATTGGCATCTGAACTTCATCGACGTTCAACGGGAAGATCACTTTATATCTTGGACGAGCCGACGACAGGACTGCATGTCGATGATATCGCAAGGCTTTTGGCCGTTCTGCAGCGCCTGGTCGATAATGGAGATACCGTGCTTGTAATCGAACACAATCTCGATATTATAAAAGCAGCTGATTATTTGATCGATTTGGGCCCTGAAGGAGGAGACGGCGGGGGGACGATCGTGGCCTCCGGACCGCCCGAAGAAGTCATGAAAGTCGAAGGGTCATATACCGGCCGCTATTTAAAACCGATCATTGAACGTGACAAAAACAGAATGAAAAGGCGGCTTCAGGAAAAAGAAGCTGTCAGACCGTAAATAACATGCTGCCGATGTCACGTCGGCAGCTTTTTCAATGGGCGAATGATCAGCGGCAAGCTTTGTTCAAAAGATTTTCATTGCTCTTTTATTCAATAGCTGTTATAACGTAAAAAAACAAACCATAAAGGGGGATGGGGTGATGAAGATCGATCGGATGGATCATCTGGTCCTGACGGTAAAAGACATTGATGCGACATGCGAATTTTACAGCCGTGTGTTGGAAATGGATGCGGTCACTTTTAGAGAAGGAAGAAAAGCGCTGACATTCGGCAGGCAAAAAATAAACCTCCACGAAGCCGGAAAAGAATTTGAGCCGAAGGCACAGCACCCGGTGCCGGGCTCCCTGGACCTGTGTTTCATCACAAATACAGGCATTGATGATGTGATCCGTCATCTGAAAGGGCTGTCCATTCAGATTGAAGAAGGCCCCGCAGAGCGGACAGGCGCTGAAGGACCGATCATTTCGGTTTATATCAGAGATCCCGACGGAAATCTGCTTGAAATATCAAACGAACTTCATGAGAACGTTTAACGTTCAGTCCGGCTGATGTGTTTGGCCGATTCAATCATACTGTTTAAAATGTGTGTGCTGCTGCTGTTCAGCAGAACCTTTAAATAGCGGATTTCGCTGGAAAGCGGAGGAGCCGAATTGATCGCTTCCAATCGGTTCACGATTTCCTGATTCATCCTTTTTTGTTCTTGAATCAGACTAAGAAGCTGGGAGGCGGATGAGGCGTGTACTTCCGATTTCTGTTTCATAACGCTCGCTCCTTTTCATTGGCTTTGCCACATATTTTAAAGGGTTATAAAAAAAGAATCTATTCATAAAATCTAAAAAAATCAATTCGCGAAGTTTGACGCACGCCGATCGAATGAAAATGAAACTTAAAGGCCATGATACACGTAAACTGAGTATAAGGTCACTGTACATTAGACTCACAAGAACGCTTTACATCGATAAGGAGTGTTTTGTATGACGAGAAACAACGCACTGATTTCTGCAATTTGTTATTTTAGCGTTTTTTTTGCCCCGCTTATTTTGCCAATCGCTGCGTATTTTATAACAGATGATCAAGAAACAAAAAAGCATGCGATGCGTTCGCTTATTTCGCATATTATTCCGTTTATAAGCGTAGTCATATTGGCAGCAGGCGCAATCAGCGGTACGCTTATCTTTAATGATGGCGGTTATTTGGCGGTCATTTTCATGATCGGAGGTTTCGTTTTTTTCGGGATCATCAGTTTGATTATTGTGGTCTGGAACGTTGTCCAAGGGATTAAAATGCTGACTCAGGCCTAAAAGAAGGAGAACGGGGGAGCTTTTCATGAAACAGGAGAAAGAGCGAATTTTAAAATTGGTCGAGGAAGGAAAGCTGTCTGCGAAAGAGGCGCTGATCCTGATCGAAAAACTTGAAGAAGACTACAGGGAAACAGAGAGCAAGGTGACAGCTCTGTCTGAAAATGTCATTGATTCGGAGGACTTCTACAGCGAAAAGAAAAAAGAACCGAAGCCATCGATCGGTTCCAAACTGTTCGAATGGATTGATACCGCTGTAAAAAAAGTGAAAGAAGCAGACCTGGATTTGAATTTTGGGCACTCGTTCGAGGTTCAGCATATATTTCAGTTCAAAGACTCCGATTTTTCGACTCTGGATATTCAGCTTGCCAACGGCAGCGTCAACCTTGTACCATGGAGCGATTCCGACATCAGAGTCGAATGCCAGGCAAAAGTGTACCGCGCCGAAAATCAGGATGAAGCAAGGCAGGCTTTTCTTCAGCATATCGACTGCGGTGTGGAAGGCGATAAGTTCACGATCCGTACGGAGAAAAAAACAATGAAGACCAACCTTACCGTCTATATACCGGACAAAGAGTACGGCAAAATCCGCTTTAAGCTGTTTAACGGCCCGGTCAGAGGGGAACATTTAAACGTAAAAGAGCTGTCCGCCAAAACGACGAACGGTGTGCTGTCGTTCTCTGCTCTCACGGCAGGAAAAGCTTCATTGGAAACTGCAAATGGACAAATCAAACTCGCCGACCATACTTGCGGAGAGATTGAAGCGGAAACCATAAATGGATTGATCGATCTTAAAGGTTCATGCGATGCGCTTGACCTGCAGAGCTTTAACGGCAATATTGCTGCAACAGTCAAAAATCCGCACTGCCGGACGGCATATGTGAAAACAACGACTGGAAGCGTAGAGCTGAATGTTCCCCGGGACTGCGCTGTAACAGCGGAGCTGAAAAGCAATCTCGGTTCTCTGTCTCATGATCTGTCAGATGCGGAAATTTTAAAAGAAAAAAACGAGACAATCCAGAAAGAAATGTATCTAAAAGCAAATCAAAATCATGATCATAGCATGACTGTTTTTTTGGAATCGAAGACAGGATCGATCCATTTAAACCATACACAGGAGTGATACAATGAAAAGGCTATTTCGATCCGAAACAGACAGAAAGATTGCCGGGGTCGTCGGGGGTCTTGCTGAGTATTTAAATATGGATGCGTCGTTGCTGAGAATCATTACGGTTCTATTATTTATATTTTCGACCGGATTTCCCGTCCTGCTGATTTATATAGTTTGGGTATTCCTAGTGCCGAATGAAGGGGAAGTCGACAGATGATGAAATGGATCATAAACGTTCTTGTCAATGCCTTATTATTAATCGTCATTGCCGGTTACTTTGATGCGGTTCACGTCAGAAGCATCGGGGCAGCCATTACGGCAAGCGTGATTTTGTCGATCTTAAATATGTTTGTGAAGCCGGTGCTCGTGATTTTGACGCTGCCTGTCACAGTGATTACGTTAGGTTTATTTTTGTTTATCATCAATGCGATTACTCTTTATATGACCGCGTCCATTATGGGGGACAGTTTTGACCTTGACGGCTTTGGGACAGCCATTTTTGCGTCGATCGTCCTGTCGGTTTTCCACTTGCTCATTCAAAAAGCAATTATCGAACCGATGTCCAAAAAATAAACTGAAGTCTGATGAATCATCAGGCTTCTTTTTTTTGCACGGATGTCTCTTTCATAAAAATGATCTGTAAAGGCAAAATACGAAAGGGAGGTAGACGATGAAAAAGTACAGAAATCGCCAAACCCTTTTGTTTCTGGCCGCAGTTTTGCTTTTTGCCTTACAGATGCCGATTTCGTCCGCGGCGGGAAAAGAACACATTCAGCCTGGTTCACCAGCCATCAGGCATACTTCTGTTGAACAAGTAAAAAAAGGAGACGACTTGTATTTTTCCGCGGAGGCGGCCGCCGACACAGTCATTCTGTATTACAAGCAGCATGACGAATTGCCGTATCGGGCGATTCCGATGGAAGTGGAGCCGGGCAAACAGAACGGCTATATTGCCAAATTGGAAAGCGAATCCATAGCATCCGACAAAGTCCAGTATTACATTGAAGCTCAAGCCGGTCGTTCCTCTGTGAAGACGGATGTGTATACTGTCGCCCTGAAAGGCATGCGTACGGATATACAAAAGCTTCCGGAACTATTGATCACGGAAATGGCTGTTGACACGTCAAACACCGGTGCAAAGGACGGCTATGAATTTGTTGAAGTTTATAACAATACCAATAAAGCTGTTCATCTGAACAGCTACAAAATGAAATACAGACATCCTGAAAAGGGCAAGGAATCAGACACCACCTGGCCTTTTGAACACGATGATGTGATGATTCCTTCCGGTCAAACACACGTGTTTTGGGTAAAAAACCGCTCAAACGGGCATTTGACGGAAGATGACTTCAATCAGCATTACGGTGTTCACCTTCGTGAAGGCAAAACGCTTTCTGTTCTCAAAGGGAGCGGCCTGGCGAATACCGGGCCGAGGGAAGTGATCATCTCTACAAACAGCGGGGAAGAGGTCGCATCCGCCCGTTATCAAAACGAGCCGGATAAAACCGATGTCACTAAAAATAAAGCGCTTCTTTATCGATATCCGCTGGACGGAACGAAGCATATGAAAATGATATCGGCCGGGGAAGAAAAACCGTCTCCTGGTTCGCTCCTGAAGGCGCAGGTTCCTTCACAGACGGTGACGGTTATGCCCGACAGAGAAAAGCCGGAGATCCATGATATGACGGATCATCAAGCGGTAAAACCGGGTGAAACGATCCAGCTCTTAGCTGACATGAAAGACAATCGGCAAGTGAAACAGGCGCAGTTTTTCTACCGTATGAATGATGATGAGCCGTTTACTGAAGTCCGTGTTGAAAAAAGCCGCAATGACGGCCTGTACCGTCACAATATCTATTTTGCCGAGCTCATTGGCAAAGAAAAAGTGGAGTACTATATGCGGGCTGGTGATGGATCAAACGTTACCGCGACTGAAAAGAAAACGATACCGCTTGATCAGCGGATTTTGAAGGGGCTCAGGCTGAATGTAAGCGAAGGCGGAACCGTTTCCGGAAAAATGCTGCTGAAAGCCACATCAGAAAAGCCGCCTTCTGAAACGACAATTCGGATTGACGGAATTGAACAAAAAAAAGGTGAATCGGCGCTTGAAAAAAAAGCCTACTTTGCCTTCGATGTCAATCAAACAAATCTGTATTTTAAAAATGCTGTAACGATCGGCAGGAGGGTTCAAAAAGTTTTTGACGATTCGCGCCGCCGGTATACGACAATTACGGTTCCGGTTTCTCCGGAGGAATTTAAAAAAGGAAAGCCGTTTGCGATTAAAGTTCGTTCAGGCACAAAGTCAACCCCATTTGAACAGTCTGCAGAAGAAAACAGGGATGATTTTGTCCTCAAGAACCCCCGCCTTATCTTAGCGGATGGAACCATCATCCGCGATGAGCGGTATGACGATCCGAAAGCCGAGCTTCCGGCCGGAGACGGTCCAGGGGCGCGCGAATGGTATGAATTCCGTTTTTCGATTCCGGAAGCCAAGTTTACATCGCTTGCCAATCAATGGCATACACGCGCCTGGGATGAAGGGCCGCACATCGTTGAAGCGGAAAATGGCCAAGAAAGGCTCATCCGCAGGGTGACGGTCGATAACACAGGCCCTGAGATCAAAACGTCATTAAAAGACGGCAGGACGTATAAAGGTTCGTTTAAGATCAATGCGGCCGCACACGATAAATGGAGCGGTGTGAAAAGCATAAAAGCCGTTCTTGACGGCAAAAAAATAGCGCTTCCCTATTTTATATCTTCTGCCGGCCTGGATGCGGGAAAGCACGAACTGAAAATAAAAGCGGAGGACAGCGCCGGCAACCTGTCAATCGTGAAAAAGGCATTTTATATTAAAGAGGAAAAGCCGGACAAGCCCGCCCAAGTCAAAAATTCCCCCGGCAGCACACAGGCTAAGCTGGCCGTCCGCGTCAAGGACCCGACAAAAGATAAGATGAAAGTGTCATTCCATCAAGGGTTTCAGTACACTGTAAAAGACGAAGAGCATGTTGATGTGTCAGCGAACGAAAGCGTGACGGAACCTCCGCAAAGCTTTGCGGTCAGCGGGGAAAAGGCGCTGACAAAAGAAGAGCGCAGCGGCATGTCCGCACTTGACGGAAAAGGTTTTGAAACGTCATCAACAACAAAGTTTCCGTACCATCGCTTTGATGTCAAAGTGGATGAAAATACGGGGCCGAACGACAAGGTGGAAGTGCGGTGGCGCGGGAGTTCGCTTCCGGGCAGAAAAGTCTCCATGTTCGCCTGGAATTGGACCAGCAAGAGATGGGAGACGCTGACATTCCATGTTGCAAAGGATGACAAACCTTTTACCCTCAAAGGAAACATAAAAGCTGCCGATTATGTCCGACAATCCAAGGCGAGCATCATCATTCAGGATCAAATTCAGCTTTCGCAACATGACTATACATTTGTGTGGATGTCTGATACGCAATATTATTCGGAAAGCTATCCGCACATTTTTGAACGTCAGGTCAAGTGGATCGCCGAACAAAAGGACAAGCTGAACATTCAGTACGTCTTTCATACGGGGGATCTTGTGGATGAAGCGGATCAGCCGCTGCAATGGAAGCGTGCCGACCAGTTCATGAAAGTTCTCGACGACAATCAAGTTCCTTACGGCGTGCTGGCGGGCAATCACGATGTCAGCCATAAAGACCGGTCTTATTTGAAATTCAGCAAGTACTTCGGGGAAAGACGTTTTAAACAAAAACCGCATTTCGGCGGGTCTTATCAGAATAACAAAGGGCATTACGACCTCATTTCCAGCGGAGGAAACGACTATATCATGGTGTCGATGGGGTGGGGAATCGGAAAAAAAGAACTGCAGTGGATAGATGATGTTCTGAAACGCCATCCCGACCGAAAAGCGATTTTGTCATTTCACGAGTTTTTGCTTGTCAGCGGAAGCAGAAGTCCAATCGGGGAGAAAATATTTGAACAGATCATCAAGCGGAATCCGAATGTGATCGCCGTGTTGAGCGGCCATTATCACAGCTCCAACTTAAAAGTCGACAGGCATGATGATAACGGAGACGGCAAGCCGGATCGCAAAGTGTATCAAATGCTTGCCGACTATCAGGGCGGTCCTGAAGGAGGCCAAGGTTATTTAAGAATTCTTCATGTGGATCCGAAGCATGACACGATCCATGTCAAAACGTATTCGCCATATCTTGACGACTATAATTTTTATGATCCGCACCAATTCGGCCCGAAAGACGAGTTCAACATCAAAACGGATCTGAAACCGCGGAAGAAAAAGGTTAAAACCGATTATTTTGAGCTGAATGTCTTTTCGAACAAGGAAATTGGGAAAGCAAAAACGGTAAAAAGCGGAAGGACGGCTTCAGTGACATGGAAGGATTTACAGCCGAATACAACCTATTTCTGGTACGCTGCAGCTTCTGATCAATACGGCGGCAAAAGCAGGTCTCAGATGTGGAAATTGACGACAAAAGATGACGGCATGAAATCCTTTTTGATAGATCAAACAGCCGGGCCGGCATCAGCCCGGCGGCAATTGTGGGGGAGCCTTCCGCCGGCCGGCATGATGGTAAAGCAAGCGACACTTGAGCCGTCAAGTATAAAAAATCTCCCAATTGCTGTAATCGGCTTTTGGCTGGCGGCGGTATTCATTTGTGAACGTAAAAAGCATTTGTTTTCCTAAGGGGAGCAAATGCTTTTTAGTTTGTCACATCTTTTTCCAGATGGGTTGCCGTGTCGGTTTGTTTTTTTCTATAAAGCGATAAAATGCTGACAGAGGCGATGACGGCAAGGGAAAGAACGGCGGTTGTGAAGTAGAGGTTGAAAAATCCCGTTCCCACACTTTCATGGATCGCTTCGCTTATGATGTCATTGACTTTTGGGTCGGGAATCTGGCTGAGTGACTCGTTCAGACGCGATACGTCCGTCTCGCCGCCTGTAAATTCTTTTAAAGGCGTCCCTGTATCATTCAGTTTTTGTTTGATATGTGTGCCGATATTTTCGTAGCCGGCCGTTATATATCCTGCATACAACGCGGGCGCCAAGGTCATCCCCATCTGCCTGACGAGCGATAATGTGCCGAGCGCTGTCCCGTAATCCTGTTTTGCTGCCTCTGATACAAGCATATTTAACGGCGCGCCTAACAGAAAACCAAAACCGATCCCTGCGATAATGCTTGCCAAAACAAATTCCCACTTCTCTGTCACCCAGACGGATAAGAGTAAAAACCCGGCGAACGAAATGATTCCCGAAAGCCATGCCGCCTTTACCGGTCCTTTTCGATCGGCGAGCATTCCGCCGAGCCCTGCTCCTATTCCCGAAGCCAGCGCCAGAGGCGTCATCCAATACCCCGCTTTTTCAGGAGCGACATGCAAATATTGTTCCGCATATGCAGGAATGAAAATAACGGCTGCCAAGAGTCCGCCGGATAAAAATCCGATAAAAAGCGTCCATTGAAACACCTTGTTTTTTAATAAGCTGTAGGCAAGTATCGGGTCGCCGCCTTTCAGTTCTACGCGTTTTTCGTAAAAGATGAGTCCCGCAAACAGCGCGCAGCCGATCAGAAGAAAACAGTATACTTTTGGGTCGGACAGGGCGGCAGACATGTGCTGTCCGTTTATATTCGTTATTCCGTACATCACAGCTAAAATCGCAAGAGACAACAGCACAGTTCCGGCCAGATCGAGCGGCTTCTGTGTTCCGCCTTTTGTTTCCTTCATCAATGGAACGATGAGAATGATCAGCGCTGCTGCAATCGGAAGGTTGATCAAAAACAGCCAGTGCCAGCTTCCGGTCATATCCAAAATAAAGCTGCCGATATTCGGACCGAGTACTGCCGCGATCCCATTCATCGCACCTAAAAGCCCCAGTGCGGTTCCCTGTTTTTCTTTAGGCAGCGCAGTGAGAATATGCGAGCTTCCGATAATGAAGATTCCGCCGCCGCCAAGCGACTGAATCAGCCTCGCCAATAAAAACATCGGGAAGTTTTGGCTCAATGCAACCAGCAGCGAACCGGCGCCAAACAGCAAGACTTCGATGATAAACAGCTTTTTTCGTCCATACCGGTCAGACAGCTTTCCGACGATCGGGACGCTGACTGCCAAACCGAGCGTATAAAGCGTGATGCCCCAAGCTCCCCATGAGGGGGATACTTGAAACGAATCGTTGATTGTCGTCAGTGCGGCTGAAATGATGCCATTGTCTAAAGCAGCCATAAACACGCCGATCGTAAATAATAAAACGGCCCACTTTTGGTTCACACCATTTATCCTCCTTTTTATTAATTCAAAATTAATAATTCACTTTGAGTGAACTATTTTAATCATCCTTAAAAAAACACGTTTTGTCAAAAGAAATTTTTCAACAAAAAAAGCTGCGCCGGTTTCCGGGCAGCTTGTCTATTCATCGTCAGCTTTTAACGCTTTTTCAAGAATGGTAAGGCCTTCATTCACTTTGATTTTTTCCTGTTCATTCAGCTTCTGGAGCGCTTTTTTGAGCTTTTCGTGGCCTTTTTTGTAAAGGCTTCGAAAAATCCCCTTTGCATCTTCGGTTAGTTCAACAACAATCGTTCTCCGATCTTGCTCGGAATGTGTTCTTTTGACGAAGTTCGCTTGTTCAAGGCGGCTGAGCAGTCCTGTCATATTTGAAAGGGAAGCGCCCATTTTTTCAGCGATTTCGGAGACTTTCAGTGTGCCGTGGTTGTTCAGAAGCATTAAAACCTTCATTTGCGGCATGCTGAGATCGAGCTTCATCCATTCGGAGACATCCCCCAGGCCGGCAGCGGTCAGTACTTTCATATAAAGAACCCATGTCTCTTTTTCTTCCGGGGTCAAAATGTCTTCGTTCAGCACGGTTGTATCATGGATATTGTATTTCAACGGTTCTTCACTTCCTTTTTGCGTTCCTCTTTACATACTACTGATTTTTCGCTTTGAAAGAAAGCACTTCATCAAAGTGTCAAGGCGGCCATTTTCAAAAAATGTTTTAGGTTCATTTTGAAAGTGATAGAATAAAGCTGAATGTCTAGTTCTTCATCTGAGAAGAGGAGGGTGCATCAATCGTGCCGAAAGTTCGAACAAAAGATGTGATGGATAAATTTAAGCTTGAGCTCATCAGCGGAGAAGAAGGGATCAACCGCCCGATTACGATGAGCGATTTATCAAGACCGGGCCTTGAAATGGCTGGTTATTTTACATACTATCCTAAAGAGAGGGTTCAGCTGCTGGGGAAGACCGAGATTACCTTTTTTGAAAAGCTTCCAGAGGAAGAAAAAAAGCAGCGGATGTTGTCGTTATGTACGGAAATTACACCGGCGATCATCCTTTCCCGTGATTTGCCGATTCCGCCTGAACTCGTCGAGGCTTCCGAAGAAAACGGCGTGCCTGTGCTTCGGTCCCCGTTGAAGACGACGCGCCTGACGAGCCGCCTGACGAATTTTCTTGAAAGCCAGCTGGCTCCGACAACTGCGATTCACGGCGTCCTCGTCGATGTTTACGGCGTCGGGGTGCTGATTATCGGAAAGAGCGGCGTCGGAAAAAGCGAAACGGCTTTGGAGCTTGTCAAAAGAGGCCATCGCCTTGTGGCGGATGACTGCGTTGAGATCAGACAGGAAGACCAGGATACATTGATCGGAAGCGCGCCTGAATTAATTGAGCATCTCCTGGAAATCAGAGGCCTTGGCATTATCAATGTCATGACGTTATTTGGCGCGGGGGCGGTCAGAAGCTTTAAACGGATTACTCTTGTCATGAGTCTGGAGCTTTGGGAGCAAGGAAAGCAGTATGACCGCTTAGGGCTTGAAGAAGACACGATGAAAATTATTGATACAGACGTTCCGAAGCTGACAATTCCGGTTCGTCCGGGAAGAAACCTTGCCGTTATCATCGAAGTGGCCGCAATGAACTTCAGACTGAAGAGAATGGGGCTGAATGCCGCTGAGCAATTTACCCATAAGCTTGCGGATGTGATTGAAGATGGTGAGCTTGAAGAATAGGAGCTGACAATATGAATGAAACGATTGAACCTTTAAATCCGATTGCTTTTCACCTGGGGCCGATTGCTGTCCACTGGTACGGCATTATCATCGGCCTTGGCGCTTTGCTGGGCTTGTGGCTGGCGGTCAGGGAAGGCGAACGGAGGGGACTGCATAAGGACACCTTTGTCGATTTGGTGCTTTTTGCGATCCCGATTGCGATTTTATGCGCAAGGGCGTACTATGTCATTTTTCAATGGGGCTATTACAGTGAACACCCGGACCAGATTATTCAAATATGGAACGGCGGCCTTGCGATCCACGGCGGTCTGATCGGCGCCGTGCTGACGGGAATCATTTATGCGAAGGTCAAAGGGCTTTCGTTTTGGAAGCTGGCTGATATCGCTGCTCCAAGCATCCTGCTCGGTCAGGCGATCGGCCGCTGGGGAAACTTTATGAACCAGGAAGCGCACGGTGGAGCGGTGTCAAGAGCGTTTTTAGAAAACCTCCACCTGCCTGATTTTATCATTAATCAAATGTATATCGACGGACAGTACTATCAGCCTACCTTTTTGTATGAATCGCTGTGGAGCTTTACGGGAGTCGTCGTTCTGCTTCTTTTAAGAAAAGCGAATTTAAAGCGAGGCGAGCTGTTCTTAATCTATGTCATTTGGTATTCGATGGGACGCTACTATATCGAAGGCCTTAGAACGGACAGTCTGATGCTGACGGCGAACCTTCGCATCGCACAGGTGATTTCGATCGTCCTGATCCTCTGTGCGGCTGCGCTGATAGCCTACAGACGTTTCAAAGGCAGAGAGATTAAACGGTATCAGGAGATGTAGCGATTTTACAAAGGGGAGACAGCAATGAAGGGAACTTTAAAAGCCGGCGCTGTGGCGGGGCTGAAAACGACGTGGACGCTCGGAAAAGTGATTTTTCCTGTCACGCTGATTGTCAGCCTGCTTCAGCATACACCGGTGATGGACTGGTTGATCAAACTGATCACGCCGGCGATGAAGATTTTCGGGTTGTCAGGGGAAGCGGCGATACCGCTTGTGCTCGGCAATATGCTGAACTTGTATGCCGGAATTGCGGGGATTTTAACGCTTGATTTGACGGTTAAAGAAGTGTTTATTTTAGCGGTGATGCTGTCGTTTTGCCACAATTTGATTATCGAATCGACCGTTGCTTCAAGGGTCGGAATTAAAATATGGCTTATATTGCTCGTGCGCATCGGTCTCGCCGTTTTTTCGGCTTTTATCATTAACCTTGTCTGGAACGGCGGTCAGGATGCGGCTAAATACGGCTTGATCTCTGCGAAAAGCGCCGCTCCTTCCGGCTGGCTTGAAATTGCGCTTGAAGCCGTCACCAAGGCGGGCCTTGGTGTCCTTCAGCTTGCAGCCATCGTGATACCGCTGATGATCATCATTCAATATATGAGAGACCTCGGCTGGCTGCATACTTTTTCAAAGTGGTTTGCACCGCTGACGAGAATGCTCGGAATGAAGGAGAACACCTCAATGACGATGGTTGCCGGGCTGACGATCGGCCTTGCATACGGGGCCGGTGTCATGATCAAAGCGGTCGAAGAAGACGGTGTCAGCAAAAGAGATGTAACGCTCGCGTTTATTTTTCTCGTCGCGTGCCACGCGGTTGTTGAAGACACATTGGTATTTATCCCGCTCGGCATTCCGGTCTGGCCTCTTTTGTTGATCAGGCTTGTGACCGCGGTCCTGCTGACGATCGCGATTTCGCGCTTCTGGAGAAAGCCGGGTTATTCCGTTCGCAGAAAGGAAGCTTTGTATGAAAGTTAATACGGTTTTATTTGATTTGGATGGAACGCTCATCAATACAAATGAGCTGATTATTGCCTCATTTTTGCACACGCTCGAACATTATGCACCGGGACGCTATAAACGGGAGGATGTCCTTGCTTTCATCGGACCTTCCCTTTATGAAACGTTCTCAAGCATTCAAAAGGATAAGGCTGAAGAAATGATCACCATGTACCGGACATTTAATCATCAGAAGCATGATGAACTGGTAACCGAGTATGAGACGGTTTACGAGACGCTTGAACGTCTTGCGGAAGAAGGGTATAAGCTCGGCATCGTCACGACAAAGCTGCGGGACACCGTCACCATGGGGCTTAAACTGACCGGGCTTGATGCCTTTTTCGAGACGGTTGTGACGCTGGATGACGTTAAGCGGCCGAAGCCTGATCCCGAGCCTGTTTTGCTCGCCCTTTCCAAGCTTGGCAGCCGTCCGGAAGAAGCGATCATGATCGGTGACAATTACCACGATATATTAGCAGGGAAGAATGCCGGAACGAAAACAGCAGGCGTTGCGTGGACGATTAAAGGAGAAGAAAGCCTTGCCAAACACGAGCCTGATTTTATGCTTCAGCAAATGAGCGATCTCCTTCGCATTCTTGAGGTGGAGAAAGCTTGAGAAAAACGAAGCGCTATCCGGTGTCCGGTCCCAATTCCTTATGGCACATCTATCAGACGGTTCCGTTTTTTAAAGTGGTTAAAAACTTTATCGTCATTCAGGCGGCGCGCTATACGCCGTTTCTTGGAATGAAAAATTGGATGTACCGGACGTTTTTGCGGATGAAAATCGGAGAGAAATGCTCGTTTGCTTTAATGGTCATGCCGGATATCATGTTTCCTGAAAAAATCTCCGTCGGGCGTAACACCGTGATCGGCTACAATACGACCATTTTGGCGCACGAGTATTTAATAAAAGAATATCGGCTCGGCGAGGTTGTCATCGGCGATGAAGTCATGATCGGAGCCAATACAACGATCCTTCCAGGCGTCGAAATCGGAGACGGCGCCGTCATTTCCGCCGGTACGCTCGTTCATAAAGATGTGCCTTCGGGCGCTTTTGTCGGCGGCAATCCGATGCGGCTGATCTATACAAAAGAAGAAATGGAAAAAAGATTGGAGACCCCCGCTGAATAAGGAACGGGGGCCTTTATTTGCAATCAGCGTTAAAATTCATGATTGTTCCTTTCCGTAATATGCTTCACACCGATCCACTTCTTTCCGACTTTTGAGTACCTTGTATTTGTCATCGTAACGGAACTTGTACTGCTGTCGGTTCTGAAGATCGCCTCTTTCATGTTTGTAATCGTACAGTTATCAATATTGACCACGGCCTTAAATGTCGAGCCTCCGAGCTGGCGAATGAATTTGCCTCCTTGATCGGCAGTAAAATTTTTCACGGTAAATGTGCTCGCTTTATTAATCTGAAAGATTTTGTCCGCGGCAAGCCGGGCTGATCCTCCGTTAATCGTGACACTTCCTTCGCTTTTGACAGTCAGGGCATCTTCGCCGACATCTTCCCAAACAACATTGTTTATGGAAGCGTTACCATAAGTGTGAACACCATCAGCAGCAGGAGCGCCAAGCACGACATTTTTGAGCGTTGCACCATTCTCCACTTTAAAAATCGGTTTTTGATCTTCGCGCTGGCTGCCGTCTCCCAGCTCCGGACCTGCAATCAGCCGCTTGCCTTTCCCGTCATACGTTTGTCCTTTTTCGACTACGATCGTTTGGTGAACGACCTCGGCGGCTGAGGCTTTTTCGGACAGAGCCTGTCCAAACCCGCAGACGAGCAAACCTGACAAAATAACCGTACCTGCTAATCTCTTCATCATTTTCATCCTCCTCATGACATATTGTTCAAAACAGATTTGTCTCCCGTAGATGAAAGCAGTTTCTGGTCCATTTGCAATAAGATGAGACACCTATTTCGGTACTATCATATATGCGAGTTTACTGAAATGTAAACAAATAATTTGAATATTATGAAAAAACAGTAAATTAAACACGTGAAATGGGGTTGTTTTCTGTATTTTGGATGTGACGAAAGGGTAAAGCGTCTTATTTTAATAGGGGTTGAAAGAACTAAAAAAAGGCAGGGGTTAACTGCCTTTTTAGGCGGCGATCACGATCGCCTGACTGCCCATTTGTTTCCATGACTTTTCAAAATGTTCTCTGTCTGTTTTTCTGTTTTTATATCCGTACGGATCATTCACATAAACGTAATCCTCATCATAGCCTGTCACGGCAACACTGTGAACGCTGTACGTCACATCGACTTTGCCTGACGGTGTATTCCATGTTTCCATATCGTTGACTGGGGTGAAATGTACAGTGGTGATCACCCAAACCGGTCTTCCCTGATTCAGCTGTTCATATATTTTCTCCGGCTCACTTCCCGTCAAATCGACAGCTTTAGTACCTGCGTATGAATAGGCCAAATCGTAAATCGGTCCATGGTAGACACTCAGTCCGGGTCCGTTTTCCATATCTCCGACAAAGCCGTCGTTAGGATTTCCCTTTAAGCCGTTTTCATAGTGCAGAGGCACTTTTTTCACCTCATTGGCAAGCTCATTTTTTGTGACATTATATCCGCTGTAGTTTAAGATCATCGCCAGGCTGGCGACTTCACAGCCGTTATAAAGCTTCGGCGAGTCCATTTGGTTGATCAGCGGGACGTCAAGCGGCTGACGTACTTCTTTATTGTCAGCAGCATTCTTATGGCTGCTGTGCAGCATTTCGGCTAACGGGCTTAACGCATCTTTAGAAAACAGTATAAGAACGGTGGTCATAAGAGCTGCTACGAAAAAAATAAAAAAAAGATTTTTGAAAAATTTCATTCTAAGTCTCCTGTCTTCTCTTTGCTGGTTTGGTTAAGGCAAAGATTTGCGATCGTATACATTATAACATCAAGATGTTCATGACATAAAAGTTATCATTTCCCATACGGTCCGGAGTCTATTTTAAGAGCGGCTGTTGATTTTGATTCTTTTATCTGTTAGCATATTATCATATTAGCGAACTAAAGGATTCGGAATTTTCCTTCAAACGGTTATGGGGGTGCAAGTGTAGATGTTTATGTTTGAAAAACCGCATGGCATGCGGGATACGCTGCCTGTGCTTTACGAAACAAAGAAAAAGGTGCGCTCTTCATTAACAGAGGTGATGGCTTTGTGGGGGTATCAGTTCATGGAGACACCGGCCCTTGAATTTTATGATACGGTCGGTGTGCAGTCGGCCATATTGGATCAGCAGTTGTTTAAACTCCTTGATCAGGAGGGGCAGACGCTCGTGTTAAGACCTGATATGACGGCTCCGATCGCAAGGGTGGCGGCCTCAAAGCTTCATAAAGATGATCACCCGCTCAGAGTGGGCTATGCTGCAAATGTGTTCAGGGCACAGGAGCGTGAAGGCGGACGTGCCGCCGAATTTGAGCAAGTTGGCGTCGAACTGATCGGCGATGGATCTACAAGCGCTGACGCAGAAGTGATTGCGCTGGTCATTTTTTCGCTTAAAAAAGCCGGCCTGACTTCATTTGAAATCTCGATCGGCCATGTCGGAATTTCAGACGCTCTGTTTGTGGAGGTTTTAGGAAATGAAGAAAGGGCTCATGTCCTGCGGCGCTATTTATACGAAAAGAACTATGTCGGCTACCGGGAGCATGTAAAATCCCTCAATTTATCCTCAATTGATAAAAGCAGGCTGCTCGAGCTTTTGGAGTTGAGAGGCGGTATTGAAACGTGCGGCAAGGCGGCATCGATCATCGATTCTGAAAAAGGAAAACGCGCGGTTTCAGAACTGAAGACGCTTTGGGAGACGCTCGGCGACTATGGTTGCACGGACGACATTAAGCTCGATTTAGGCATGGTCAGCCATATGAGCTACTATACCGGCGTTTTGTTTGAAATCTATGCTGAAAACGTCGGCTTTCCGATCGGAAACGGCGGCAGATATGACCAGCTTCTCGGCCGCTTCGACTCACCCGCTCCGGCAACCGGTTTCGGCATCAGGACTGACAGGCTGCTGGAAGCATTGAAGCCGGCGGAAGAGCAAGAAAAAATCGATGTCGTCATCTTCAGCACGGAACAGAGAAAAGAGGCGATCAGCTTTGCCGAAGAAGAGCGAAGAAAAGGCAAAAAAGTCGTCATACAGGACTTAGCGGGAATCGGAGATATTGACCAAATGACAAAGTCTTTTCAAAACGTGACCTATTTTATCGGGGCCAGAAAGGAAGAGAAGCATGGGTAAGGAATTGACGATTGCGATGCCGAAAGGGCGGATATTTGAGGAAGCTGCCGATATGCTTCGAAAAGCAGGCTATCAGCTCCCTGAAGAATTCGACGATTCGAGAAAGCTGATCATTCAAGTGCCTGAAGAGAACCTTCGCTTTATCCTCGCCAAGCCGATGGATGTCACAACATATGTCGAGCACGGGGTGGCCGATGTCGGAATCGCCGGCAAAGATGTCCTGCTGGAAGAAGAACGCGATGTCTACGAGGTGCTTGATTTAAACATCAGCAAATGCCGTCTTGCCGTAGCCGGCTTGGCAGAGACGGCGGCCGACAGCGTTGCACCCCGGGTTGCGACCAAGTATCCAAATGTCGCGTCAAGCTACTTCAGGGAGCAGGGAGAACAAGTGGAAATCATCAAGCTCAACGGTTCGATTGAACTCGCTCCCTTGATCGGGCTTGCCGGCCGAATCGTTGATATCGTATCAACAGGACAGACTTTAAGGGAAAACGGGCTGGTTGAAACCGAAAAAATTTGCGACATCACGTCGCGTTTCATCGTAAATCCTGTCAGCTACCGAATGAAAGACGCAGTCATCGATGAAATGGCTTCAAAACTTTCTCTTATTGTGGAAGGGGAAAAAGCAAAATGAAGATCAAATCCATCAGCGGAAATACGTCGGTTTCACTAAAGCGCACCATTGACGCCGGAACGGAAGAACAAAGAAAAGCAGTCCGCCGCATTATCGAAGAAGTGAAAAAGAACGGGAATTCAGCTGTTTCCGCATTCACAAGGCAATTTGACGGGGCGGATGTGGCCGACTTTCGCGTTTCTGAAAAGGAAATCAAGGAAGCATACACCACGCTCAAAAAGCGGGATCTCGAGATTATTCGGGCGGCGATTTTAAACATTAAAGAATATCATGAGCGGCAGCTCACATCATCATGGTTTTACCACCGCAAGGACGGAACGATGCTCGGCCAAAAAATTACGCCGCTTGATTCAGCCGGAGTGTACGTGCCCGGCGGAACGGCTGCTTACCCATCATCGGTCCTGATGAATGTCATTCCGGCGCTTGTTGCCGGCGTCGATCGCATTGTCCTTGCCTCACCTCCGGGAAAAGACGGCAAATTGTCGGCGGGAGTGCTGGCGGCTGCCGCCGAGCTTGGCGTCACAGAGATTTACAAAATGGGCGGCGCTCAGGCGATTGCCGCATTGGCTTACGGAACGGAATCCATTTCCCCCGTCGATAAAATCACGGGACCTGGCAATATTTACGTCGCCTTGGCTAAACGGGAAGTATTCGGCCAGGTTGATATCGATATGATCGCGGGCCCAAGTGAAATCGCCATCCTCGCTGACAGTACGGCAAACCACCGGGAAATCGCCGCTGATCTACTTTCACAGGCTGAGCACGATGCGATGGCATCGAGCATTCTTGTCACCGACTCAAAGCCGCTTGCCGAATCTGTTTTAAAAGAGGTTTACGAACAGCTCGAACATCTTCCGAGAAAAGAGATTGCACGGCAGTCGATTGACAACCACGGTTTGATCTATGTTACAAAGACGATGCATGAAGCCGTTTCCGTCATCAATGAGCTCGCTCCTGAACATTTGGAAATTTTAACAGCTCAGCCTGATGCCCTGCTCGGACAGATCAAACACGCGGGCGCCATTTTCCTGGGCCGCTACAGTTCAGAGCCGGTGGGCGATTATTTTGCAGGCCCTAATCATGTTCTGCCGACTAACGGCACAGCCAGATTTTCAAGCCCGCTAAATGTGACTGACTTCCAAAAGCGCTCCAGCATCATTTCCTACAGCAGGGATGCATTCCGCGAGAATGCCGAGAACATCGCGGCCTTTGCAAGATTAGAAGGACTTGAAGCCCATGCAAGAGCAATTGAATCCAGAAACCGGGAGGAAAACTGATGAGAAAAGCCGAACGGGCAAGAAAAACCAATGAAACTGATATTAAATTATCCTTTCATATTGATGGAGAAGGGAAAGCGGATATTCAAACGGATGTCCCGTTTATGACACATATGCTCGATTTATTTACAAAACACGGGCAGTTTGACCTTTCAGTTGAAGCGAAAGGCGATGTTGAAATCGACGACCACCATACGACTGAAGATATCGGTATTTGTCTCGGACAGGCGCTTTTGGAAGCGCTCGGAGATAAACAAGGAATCAAACGCTACGGTTCGAGCATGGTACCGATGGATGAAGCGCTCGCCCAGGTTGCGATTGATCTGAGCAACAGGCCGCACCTCGAGTTCAGAGCCGAATTCCCGAGCCGGAAAGTCGGAACATTTGATACAGAGCTTGTCCATGAATTTTTGTGGAAGTTTGCGCTGGAAGCGCGAATGAATCTTCACGTCATCGTTCATTACGGTACGAATACCCACCACATGATCGAGGCGATTTTTAAAGCGCTGGGACGTGCGCTTGATGAAGCGACATTGATCGATCCGCGGGTCAAAGGAATTCCGTCAACGAAAGGAATGTTGTAAATGATCGGTGTCATAGATTACGGAATGGGAAACCTGTACAGCGTCTCTAAAGCGCTTGAACGGATCGATGCTCCTTATTTCGTGTCCGAGCATCCGGATGAACTTAAGAAAGCGGACAGCTATATCCTTCCGGGAGTCGGCGCTTTTCGGGATGCGATGGAGACTTTAAGCCAGACCGGCCTGAAAACATTTATTCAAGATGCCGTAAGCGAAGGAAAACCTTTTCTCGGCATATGCCTCGGCATGCAGCTTTTGTTTGAAGAAAGCGAAGAACGCGGGGCGTCAGAAGGACTCGGCCTTTTGAAAGGAAAAATCGTTAAACTGAAAGACCGTGATCAAGCGGGAGATCGCTTAAAAGTGCCTCACATGGGCTGGAATCTGCTCACGGTCCACCGCGACTCTCCGCTTTTACCAAAGACGAAAGAAGGATATGCGTATTTCGTTCATTCGTATTATGTCAGCGGAATCGAAGAGGAGGCTTTGCTTGCCAGCGCCGAATACGGTGTGCGTGTGCCCGCTGTCGTCGGTCTTGGCAATGTATACGGCGCCCAGTTCCATCCGGAAAAAAGCAGTGCGGTCGGCATGTCGATCTTAAAGCGTTTCAAGCAGCTTACACAAGAACAGAAGGTGAAAAAATGAGCGAGTTTACTGTATACCCTGCCATTGACATGAGAAACGGCAAATGCGTCAGGCTCATCCAGGGAGATTACGAAAAAGAAACGGTTTACGGTCATTCCCCTCTGGATATGGCCTCCCGGTTTGCTGAAGCGGGGGCAGACTGGATTCATCTTGTCGATTTGGACGGGGCAAGAGAAGGCAAAAAAGTGAACGACAGCCACGTCATAAGCATTGCTGATGAGCTCAACGTTAAAGTGCAGGTCGGCGGCGGCATCAGGACCGAAAAAGACGTGTATGACTACTTGTCGCAAGGTGTTGAAAGGGTGATCTTAGGCAGCTCGGCCGTATCAAATCCCGAGTTTGTCAAAAACATGCTGAAAGCTTACGGCCGGCATATCGCAATCGGTCTTGACGCAAGAGACGGATTTGTTTCGACTGAAGGATGGCTTGAGACCTCCTCCGTTAGAGCGGAAGAGCTTGGCCGCGAGCTTGCGAATGAAGGTGCGGAAGTGTTTATCTTTACCGACATTGCGACTGACGGAATGCTGTCAGGACCGAATATCAGCAGTACAGTGGAGCTTGCCAGGGCAACCGGTAAACAAGTCATTGCCTCCGGCGGTGTCAGCTCTCTCGCCGATCTTGAGGCGCTCGCTTCCCGGGCTGCGGAAGGCGTCTCTGGCGCCATTGTCGGAAAAGCGCTGTATACCAATCAATTTACCGTGGCTGAAGCGCTTGAAAGGGTGGCGGCAAAGTGATCACAAAACGAATTATCCCGTGTTTGGACGTAAAAGACGGCCGCGTTGTCAAAGGTGTACAGTTTGTTGAATTGAAAGATGCCGGCGACCCCGTTGAGCTGGCTGAAGTATATGATCGTGAAGGCGCCGATGAGCTTGTTTTTCTCGACATCTCGGCATCCCACGAGGGGAGAAAAACGATGGTTGACGTCGTTGAAAGAGTGGCGGCCAAGCTGGCGATCCCGTTTACCGTCGGCGGCGGCATCAATCGTTTGGATGATATGAAAACGATCCTGCGGGCCGGAGCCGACAAAGTTTCCGTTAATACGGCTGCCGTTCTCCGTCCGGAATTGATAACGGAAGGCGCTGACTTTTTCGGCTCTCAATGCATTGTCGTCGCGATTGATGCAAAATTCGATCCGGAAGCTGATCAGTATTATGTTTATACACACGGCGGACGTAAAAAGACGGACCTTGAGGCCGTCTCATGGGCGAAGGAAGCCGTTCAGCGGGGAGCCGGTGAAATCCTGCTGACAAGTATGGATGCAGACGGAGAAAAGAACGGATTTGACTGCAGGCTTACAAAGCTTGTGTCAGAAGCTGTTTCAGTCCCGGTCATTGCATCCGGAGGCGCAGGTCATGCGGACCACATGTATGATGCATTTGCAGAAGGGCGGGCGGACGCGGCTCTTGCCGCATCTATCTTTCATTACAAAGAAACATCTGTAAAAGAAGTAAAAGCTTATTTAAAAGAGCGCGGGGTGAATGTAAGATGATCAAGGCAGACGAGTTGACATTTAATGAAGCCGGCTTGATCCCGGCGATTGTCCAGGATGCAGCGAGCAAGGAAGTGCTGACACTTGCTTATATGAACAAAGAATCGTTTGAAAAAACGCTGGAAACGAAGGAGACATGGTTTTTCAGCAGATCGCGAGGAGAGCTCTGGCATAAGGGAGCGACGTCAGGAAACATTCAGCGTGTGATAGACATCAGGCTTGACTGTGATCAGGATGCGCTCATCGTGCTGGTCGAACCGGCGGGACCGGCCTGTCATACAGGAAGCTACAGCTGTTTCTCGCCCGGCGAACATATCAGACAGACTGGCGGCGGCCGCTTTGACATCATCAATGAACTTGAAACGGTGATTGCCAAACGGCAGGCTGAAATGCCTGAAGGCGCATATACGACATATTTGTTCCGTGAAGGCGTTGACAAGATTTTGAAGAAGGTTGGCGAAGAAGCGGCAGAAGTCATTATCGCTGCAAAAAACCGGGATTCTGAAGAGCTGAAATGGGAAGCGGCTGACCTTCTTTACCATCTGCTCGTTTTGCTGAGGGAGCAGTCCCTTCCGCTTGATGATGTGCTTGGCGTCCTGAAAGAGCGCCATGAAGGCTCTGAATCATAAGCGCATTGCTTACAACCAAAAGGCAGTTGGCCTTTTGGTTGTTTTCCCGATAGGGGAGCTATTTGATGTTTAATTTCATCACGATTTGCTCTCCGATCGGCCCCGTTTTTCTTTCCCCTGTGTCTGCAAATCCGGCTTTCACATACAGGTGCTGGGCCGCGGTGTTTTTCACGTTCACAACCAGCACGATTTCATGACAATGGGTGAACGCCTTGGCGACAAACTCAGGAAGCTTGAGCATTCCTTCTTTTGCAAAACCTTTTCCCTGGTGCTTTCTGTCGACGGATAGTGCCGTTAACAGCATGGCTTCCGGGTTGTCCGAGTAGTCTTTTACCCTCTCGGTCGCATGCAGGATAAAAAATCCGACGGGCTTGCCTTCGCTTAACATTACGATTGGAAACTGACCGTCCGTCCGTTTTAAAACCTCTTTCGGCAGCGCGGTAAATCGCTGCTGTTCTTCGGGAAGCTCGAATTCGAGAAGCGCAGCTGAATGTTCTTCCGAGAAATGCTTCAATTCTATTGATCCGCTTTTTTTCACGTAATGATCCCCCTTTCTATTATCATACAATGGGAACGTACATTCGTCACCATCCAGTGCTAAAAAAAGATTTTGCCCGGGTGAAAATAAAAAGCGTACTTCCGATAAAAAACCTGCCTTGAGCCTTCTGAAAGCCCTATGCGCTCCGGTGCTCCAAACGTCCGGAATAAAATGGTGAAAAAACCATATGTGGAAAATGAAGAGAATTTACTCGAAACTTGTTTTTGGCCTGTTAAGCCTGCTGGAAACTATGTTATACTACTCACGGTATATAGTTTGAAATGGAGGGTATCTGTGGGAAAGTACACTTCTGAACACCATAAAGATTCGAGAATTGTCCAACTGTTCCAAGATGGGCAATATTTTTATCATAAAGGGCTCAAAGCATATAGAGAACGCAATTTATCCCGCGCGAGCAAGCTCATTCAGAGAGCGATTTTTCTTGAACCGGAAAACACGGGAATGCTGTCCCAACTTGCGGTTATTTACTCGGAAATGGGATTTTATCAGCAATCAAATGAACTTTTGGACTTTATCCTGAAGAACATCAACGAAAAAATGACTGAATGCTACTATTTTAAAGCAAACAACTATGCGCACCTCGGTCTTTTTCACGAAGCCTACAAAGCAGCGGAGACCTATTTAAAAGAAGACCCGGACGGCGAGTTCAGCGAGGAAAATGCGGAGCTCCTTGATTTATTGGATATGGGAGAGGAAGATGAGGACTATTCGCAGTTCGATCAGGACGACTTGATTCTGAAACAGGACCGGGCGAAATCACTGCTGGAAAATGGACAGCTTCAGGAATCGATCGTGATGCTTGAAGAAATCACTTCCGATTACCCCGAGTTTTGGTCGGCTTACAACAACCTTGCACTGGCATATTTTTATGCCGGTGACATTCAGAAAGCCAAAACGACGATTTTTACGGTCTTGGAAAAAAGTCATGGAAACCTGCATGCGCTTTGCAATCTTCTCATTTTTTATCATTATGAACGACGGGACGATAAGGTCGAGTCGCTTTCCGAACAGCTTTCCAATGTTTATCCGATGCTGTTTGAACAAAGGTATAAGCTCGGCGCCACGCTGTCCCTCGTCGGCAGATACGACCTCGGCTATAAATGGCTGAAATCACTCTACCGCATGGGGTTTGAAGGTGATGAGACCTTTTATTACTGGCTCGCCTGCTCGGCTTATTACACCGGCCGTACTCAATTTGCCCGGTCTGTATGGAAAAAGATGCAGGAAGAGTATCCGGATGACGCCCGCATGGAGCCGTGGAAAGAACGGAAGGAAAAGAAACCTGTCCAGCGGCCGCTGGAGGAGCGCCTTGCCGCGTACTATATCAGCGGAAGAAAAGGGGAAAAAGCCCAGCTGAAAGCGGTGCTTGATTCACAGATGGCAAAAACGCCGTTTGAAGATCAGTTTGTCAGGCTTGTGCTTTACGGGGAAAGCAGTGCAGCCGTTGATTCAAAAGACGCGCTTCTTGCTTACAGAACTGCGAAAGCGATTGAACAAGCGGATCAGTCAGCGATGGAACAGGAGGCCATGTGCTTTTGGATTTTTCATGTCATTCAGCAGATCAGGGCTTACGGCCTTCAGCTGAAAAATGCCGGCGGGCTTGCCGCGGCGATCTATTACATTTGGAAGACAGAGCATCAGGAGCGGCTGACAAAAGTTGAAACCGCTAAAATTTTCCATATATCGCCCGGAACGCTTTCTAAGTACGAACGTACATTAAAAGAACATCTATAGAAACAGGTGTGAACTTCACTGTTCAGCCTGTTTTATTATGTGAGCAAAAAAATAGCGATTATTCATGATATTTTATAGGATATGGGTAAGGAAGATATAAGAAGGGAATCTTATTAAACAGGAATGGACTGCTTGGCAGCATAAGATTCATGAAGGAGTGAACATTGTGTCAGAAGAAAAAATGTATGACGTCATTATTATCGGAGCAGGTCCTGCGGGAATGACGGCAGCCGTTTATACGTCAAGGGCGAACCTGTCGACTTTGATGGTTGAAAGAGGCGTTCCGGGCGGACAGATGGCCAATACGGAGGATGTCGAAAACTATCCGGGATTTGAAAGCATTCTGGGACCCGAGCTTTCAAATAAAATGTTTGACCATGCGAAAAAGTTCGGCGCTGAGTATGCGTATGGCGATATTAAAGAAGTCGTCGATGAAGGAGACTACAAGATCGTCAAAGCGGGATCAAAAGAATTTAAAGCGCGCGCGGTCATCATCACAGCAGGCGCCGAATATAAGAAGCTCGGCGTACCTGGCGAAAAAGAGCTTGGCGGCCGCGGTGTATCTTATTGCGCGGTTTGTGATGGCGCATTCTTTAAAAACAAAGAGCTCGTCGTTGTCGGAGGAGGAGACTCCGCTGTTGAAGAAGGCGTGTACTTAACCCGTTTCGCTTCGAAAGTAACGATCGTCCACCGCCGCGATAAGCTGAGAGCGCAAAGCATCCTTCAGGCGCGCGCGTTTGACAACGAAAAAGTCGACTTTCTCTGGAACAAGACGGTCAAGGAAATTCATGAAAAAGACGGAAAGGTCGGCAAAGTAACGCTGGTCGATACGGTCACGGGCGAAGAAGAAGAGTTCCGGACTGACGGCGTCTTTATCTATATCGGCATGCTGCCGCTTTCAGAGCCGTTCAAAAACCTCGGTATTACAAATGAAGAGGGCTACATCGTGACCAATGAACAGATGGAAACAAAAGTCGAAGGTATTTTTGCAGCGGGCGATATCCGTGAGAAAACCCTTCGCCAAATCGTAACGGCAACAGGCGACGGAAGCATTGCCGCTCAGAGCGTTCAGCACTATATCGAAGAGCTGAAAGAGAAAGAAAAGGCTGTAAAATAACGTATTTTTATCGTCATCATGATTTAACCGCCCTGTAACACCAGTGAAACAATTATTCGTTATGATGGGTATAGTAATTGACCCCCTTTTATAATGAATTTTATTGGCACGGATGATCTTATCCGTGTCCTTTTTTTGTTTTATTTTTCCTGGAAGAGAAATTTTTACAAATTTCACAAGTTGTTCAAATTTCAATATTGAAACGTCCGTTTTTGCTGTAAAATAGAATAAAAGAACGGTTTTCGCAAGCGCTTCCATTCGCTGAAAAAGCCGTTTCTTTAAGTTTTACCCGGGAAAAGCCTTAAAGCGGTCCGGAAAAAAGCGATTTTCGCGGCGGAACTGCATGTTCATTGTGAGCGGGGACAGGAAGCGGTATAATAGAAAAAAGAATTGAAGGAATAAAAGGATGGGTGACAGACTTTGCAAAGAGTGACGAATTGTGTGCTGACTTCAGGTGATAAAGTCCTGTTGCTGCAAAAGCCCAGACGAGGCTGGTGGGTAGCCCCCGGCGGCAAAATGGAAAGCGGGGAAACAGTCAGGGATGCCGTCATCAGGGAATACCGCGAAGAGACGGGCCTGTATGTGCTGAACCCGCAGCTGAAAGGGATATTCACCTTTATCATAAAAGAAAATGATCAGGTCGTATCTGAATGGATGATGTTCACATTCGTCGCCGATCATTATACAGGTAAACATGTAGAAGAATCGGAAGAAGGCATCATCAGGTGGCATCAGGCGGGAGACGTCGGGAGCCTGCCGATGGCGCCGGGAGACGTCCATATTCTGGATTTTATGCTGAAAGGCAAAGGACTGCTTCACGGCACCTTTACGTATACGCCTGACTTTGAATTGCTGTCCTATCGCCTCGACCCGCAAGGCGAATAAACATAAGAGGGGGAGAGAAGCATGAATGCGAATGGAGGCCATGATATACAGCTTGTGATCATAACCGGAATGTCAGGGGCAGGAAAAACAGTGGCGATTCAAAGCTTTGAGGATCTCGGTTTTTTCTGTGTCGATAATTTGCCGCCATCTTTGCTGCCGAAATTTTTGGAGCTGATGAAGGAATCAAGTTCAAAAATGAGCAAAGTTGCCCTTGTTATGGATTTGCGCGGCCGCGAGTTTTTTGACAGCCTGATTGAAGCGCTTGACGAGATTGGGGAAACATCCTGGATTACCCCGCGAATTTTGTTTTTAGATGCCAAGGATTTGGTTCTCGTTTCAAGATATAAAGAGACAAGAAGGTCCCACCCCCTTGCGACAACGGGCCTGCCGCTTGAGGGCATCCGGACGGAACGGGAGCTTCTTGAAGAGCTGAAAGGCCGCTCTCAAATCATTTATGATACATCCGATATGAAACCGAGGGACCTGCGCGAAAAAATCGTCCAGCATTTTGCGGCAGATCACGGACATACCTTTACGGTGAATGTGATGTCATTCGGGTTTAAATACGGATTGCCGATCGATGCGGATCTAGTGTTCGACGTAAGGTTTCTTCCGAATCCGTACTATATCGACAGCATGAGGCCGCTGACAGGAAAAGATCAGGAAGTATCTTCGTATGTGATGAAATGGAACGAAACGCAAAAGTTTCTCGAAAAACTAACCGAACTGCTGAGCTTTATGCTTCCGTCATATAAGCGCGAAGGAAAAAGCCAGCTGGTCATCGCGATTGGCTGCACAGGCGGACAGCATCGCTCTGTGACGCTTGCTGAATACCTTGCCGATTATTATAAAAAGGACTACTATACTCATGTTACTCACCGGGACATCGAGAAGAAAAGCAGAAAATAGCATGGCAGATCAGAAAAAAATCGCAATCTTTGGCGGAGGAACTGGCCTTTCGGTATTGCTCAGAGGATTGAAGCAACAGCCCGTTGACATTACGGCGATTGTGACGGTCGCAGATGACGGCGGAAGCTCGGGGAGGCTGCGAGATGAGCTTAAAATTCCCCCGCCGGGAGACATCAGAAATGTGCTCGCTGCACTGTCTGATGTTGAACCGCTTGTTGAAGACCTGTTCCAGCACCGCTTCTCTAAAGGCGGCGATTTAATCGGCCATTCATTGGGAAATTTGATTTTGGCGGCGATGACGAATATAACCGGTGATTTTTTTCACGCCGTCACTGAAATGAGCAAAGTTTTAAATGTGAGGGGAAGGGTTCTGCCCGCTGCCAATACAAGCGTTGTCCTTCATGCGGAAATGGATGACGGACAGATCATATCCGGGGAATCGACGATTCCGTCTTACGGGAAGCAGATTAAACGGGTGTTTTTAACCCCTGAAAAAATTGAACCCGTCCCGGAAACGATTGATGTGATCCGCGGCGCCGACCTGATTATTCTCGGCCCCGGAAGCCTGTATACGAGCATCTTGCCGAACCTTCTCGTTCCGAAGATAAGGGAAGAAATATTAAACGCCCCGGTAAAAAAAGTTTATATTTGCAATGTGATGACCCAGCCGGGAGAAACGCTGTACTACAGCGCAGCCGACCATGTAAAAGCGCTTAACGAGCATATGGGCGGTCCGTTTATCGATACGATCCTCGTCAACAATGAGGAAATCCCGGACGATATCCGGGAACGCTATGCGAAGGAGCAGGCACAGCCCGTCCAGTTTAACATTGATGATCTGTCTGCGATGGGGCTTGAGGTCATCAAAGATCAGATTGTGACATACGAGAATGGCGTGATCCGTCATGATACACATAAAGTCGCTTCGCTACTTGTTGATTTGTTAAAAGAATAGCAGGCCTTGGAATGGGGGTGTCTATAATATGTCATTTGCATCGGAAACGAAAAAAGAACTTACAAACCTTGAAGTAAAGGATTGCTGCGCGAAAGCAGAGCTCTCTGCCCTCATTCGGATGAACGGTTCATTGTCTTTCTCAAACCGAAAAGTGGTTCTCGACGTCCAGACCGAGAACGCGGCCATCGCCAGAAGAATTTACACATTGCTGAAGAAACAATACGATGTTTCCGTTGAACTGCTCGTTCGAAAGAAAATGAGACTGAAAAAGAACAATGTCTACATCGTACGCCTGATCGAAAATGCCAAGCTGATTCTCGAGGACTTGAAAATACTCGGAGACAACTTTGTCATTGCCAGAAACATCTCGGAAGACTTAGTCAAAAAACGATGCTGCAAACGTTCTTATATGAGAGGGGCTTTTTTAGCCGGGGGTTCTGTCAATAATCCCGAGACATCTTCTTACCACCTCGAAATTTTTTCGCTGTACAAAGAGCATAATGACTCATTGTGCAGGCTCATGAATCAGTTTCATTTAAACAGCAAAACGCTTGAGCGGAAAAAAGGGTACATCACGTATCTGAAGGAAGCTGAAAAAATCACCGAGTTTTTGAATGTGATCGGCGCGCATAATTCGCTGCTCCGCTTTGAAGACGTCCGGATCGTTCGCGATATGAGAAACTCGGTCAACCGGCTCGTCAATTGCGAGACGGCCAATCTAAACAAAACGATCGGCGCTTCTCTGCGGCAGGTGGAAAACATTAAGCTGATCGACGAAAGAATCGGGCTTGATGCGCTACCGGAAAAGCTGAGGGAAATCGCCCAGCTCCGCATTGATTATCAGGAAGTAACCTTAAAGGAACTCGGGGAAATGGTGTCGAGCGGAAAAATCAGCAAATCGGGCATCAATCACCGGCTTAGGAAACTGGATGAAATAGCTGAGCAGCTGCGTTCAGGACAATCTGTCTCTTTAAAATAGGGAATGGGGGAGATCGAATGGTTCAACAAAAAGTGGAAATTCTTTTGAAAACGGGACTTCAAGCGCGCCCGGCAGCATTGTTTGTTCAAGAAGCCAACCGTTTTCAATCAGATATTTTTCTGGAAAAGGGAGATAAAAAAGTGAATGCCAAAAGCATCATGGGGCTGATGAGCTTGGCTGTCAGCACCGGATCGGAAGTCACGCTGATCGCTGACGGATCCGATGAACAAGATGCTCTTGCTGCATTGACTGCATATGTTCAAGAGAAACAAGCTAAACCTTTATGAGGTTTGGCTTTTTCTCATCGATTCAAAGCGGAAGGAGAATAACCGATGACGACGATGCTTGATTCGCTGTTTAAAAGGATCGGATATAAGCCCGGTCAGCAGGTGACATTTGCTGACTTGCCCAAGTTTTTATCGCTGCTGGCTTTACAGTTTCCTTTTGAAAATGGCGCGGTTTTAAGAAACGAACGGATTTCGATGACGAAAACAGGGTTGACGAAAGTCTTGCTGAACAATAAAAGGGGCGGTTTATGCTATGATTTGAACGCCTTTCTTTACCATGTGCTGACAGAGCTCGGCTTTTCCGTTCACATGGTACGCGGGACGGTTTTTAATACAAAAGAACAGACGTGGGCGCTGACGGGAACGCATGTCGCCGTTATTTTGCGGGAAAGCGATGAAACCTATTTGCTTGATACCGGATTCGGCATCAACCTGCCGCTTGCACCCGTTCCGTTCTCAGGTGAACCTATCACCTCAAAAACAGGAGCTTACCGTATCAGGAAAACAAAGACAGATAAAGGAGATTACCTTCTTGAAATGGATAAGGGAGAGGGATGGCAGATCGGCTACGCATTTTCGCTGACGCCAATCGATGAAGCAGTGCTTACGTGCGTGCGGGATGCGGTTTTCGATGAGGAAGCGTCTCCCTTTAATAAAAACCCGCTCGCTTCCAAGCTGACAAAGGACGGAAAGTTAATTTTGTCGAAGGATCACTTCACAAAGCAAACCGGGAGCGGTTTGACGAAAGAAGATGTGAACGCCGGAGATTTCCAGACCATTTTCATTCAAGCATTTTTTGACTGAAGAACCGCTGCGGGCATCAATTAAAATAAGCGGACGCCTGTCTGCAGCGCCCGCTCGTTTTCTGATTTATCCTTCTGTTTTCAGCTGAAAGCCGTCCAGTGTTTCTTCGGCTTCGCGAAAAAGCTGCAAATATGCTTCGGCTTGATCACCCAAGTAAATCCGGCTTTTTTCGACATTCTTCCACTCGATCAGCAAAGGCATGCTGACCCAGCCGGTCAGACAATCCCATAGCGCGTCGAGATTTTCGCCATAGTAGTCCGGAAGCTCCAGCTGTTCTTTTAATGCTTGGTGAAGATCTGATACATTCGTGATCTTGTCTCCGTTTAAAATGACTTGTTTCATATGATCATCTCATTCTCGTAAACGTTTTATAGTGGTCAGTTGTTTTATAAACCAGTCTGTCGTTGGAATAGACGATCCGGTCTGACCCCCGGAATCCCGATGTATAGTTGATGTCGGCTTCTCTCCATACGCGTCCGGACGTATCTGGAAGCAGCTTTTCTCTGTTTTGAAAGATATCGCCCCCGATGCTTTTACCAGGCGCTACTTCTACCAGATTGCCTTTTTGCGGGTCCCAGCCTAATTTTGACGCCTCGGCTTTTGTGATGAAGTTGTCAGGCAGCCTGCCGTATTTCACAATATAGTCGGCAACACCTTCAAATGTATTGATGACTTCATTTGACTGAACAGTGCCGCCTTTTTCTGCATGCGGCCCTTCAGCTGAGCTTGTGAAAAGGTTCCCCGCCAGAAAGCCCAGCGCGAGAACAATGCCAAGCGCAAGTGTGGATAATATTTTTTTCACGGATAAAGTCCTCCCTGTCTTTAGACTTTATAGCATAAACATGAAGAATGTGCCTTTATGGGATTGAACAGCCGCATTTCCTCATTTCTATATTCCGTCTGTAATCATATTGAATTGTACCTCATAACATGCTCAGAAATCATTATAGTATTGTAAATTTTCCATGAAACTCGGGGACGGGAACGGATCGCCGCGGTTTCCTATTTGACTCCCGCAATGTTAGGAAGAAAAAAACCGACTGTTTTTCATCAGTTCTTTTCAATGGAAATGTGAAATAGGCGGTAAAGTTCCTTTGCGCCCGCAGGCGTGACCGCAACGGCCCGTGTGCGCGGGCGCCGCTCAATCCAGCCCATGCGGATGAAAGCGTCGAGCAGTGCGGAACCCAGGGCGCCGGCAATGTGATGCCGCCTTTCACTCCAATCCAGGCATTTATGGCAAAAAGAGCGCCGTTTCTTTTTGACTTCCCCAACATCGATGCCAAGCTCCTTCAAAAATAATTCTCCTGCTTCAGTCACTGTATAAGCCGTCTCTTCTTCTTTCAACACGCCCATCTCCACGAGCCGCTCCGCAAGTGTGACGCCGAGCGATCCAGCCAGGTGATCATAGCATGTGCGCGCTTTTCTGACCGCCCGATCTTCGGCTGACTGCCGGAAAGAGCGAATTTCAGCAGGGGGTGCTATGTTGAGCAAAGTTTCCAGCGATTGTGCAACCTTGCCATCTTTGAGCCGGTAATAGCGGTGCCGTCCTTGCTTCCGGCATGTCAGCATTTCGGCGTCAAGCAGTTTGGAAAGGTGAAAGCTTGCTGTCTGCTGTTTGATTCCCGCATACCCGGCCAGCTCGGTAGCCGTATAAAACCGGTCATCAAGCAATGCGGTTAAAATCGCGGCCCGTGACGGATCGGTGACAAGCTTGGCGACCTCGGCGATATTCGGATTCACGTTCATGACACTTCCTCCTAAAATGTAATCGATACTTCGATGTTAATTGAAATATTGAAGGATTACAATAAAAGCATAAAAGGAGGAGACGCATATACATCAAAACAGCAAAATTATAGAGCCAAGCATTTTATACTACGGAACACCCGTCATTTTGCTCAGCACGCTGAACGAAGACGGTTCCACGAATCTCAGCCCGCTTTCCTCTTCTTGGGCGCTTGGGGATTCGATCGTACTCGGCGTCGGCACCGGCGGCAAAGCATTGGAAAATTTAGAGAGGCAAGCCGGATGCGTCATCAATGTGCCGGATTCATCTTTATGGAGCAATGTAGAACGGCTCGCTCCCTATACCGGCAAACAATGTGTTCCGGAAGAAAAAAAGCGGCTCGGCTTTACATACCTTAAAGAAAAATTCGCAGCCGGCGGATTTACGGCAGCGGATTCCCAGGCGGTGAAACCTGACCGAGTCGCCGATTGTCCGCTTCAAATTGAAGCGGAAGCCGTCAATATCCGCATTCCGGAACATTCCCCGTATTTTGCCGTCATTGAAACAAAAGTGCTTCATGTGCACGCACATGAAGCGATTATAAAAGGGGAACATCACATCGATCCTCAAAAATGGGGGCCTTTAATTTATCTTTTCAGACACTATTTTGGTTTAGGGCGCGAGCTCGGCAAAACATTCCGCGCCTGAATGTAAAGAATGCGCGTCATCTCAGTTCTTTGACTATATATTTTGGCTGTCTGCCCTGAAGACCGTCAATCAGGTTTTGGACGGCACTTTTCAGCATGTTGACGTGTGTGACAAGAGTGGATGATCCAATGTGGGGAACGAGGGTCACATTGGAAAGGGTTAGGAGCGGATTGTCTTTTTCAATCGGCTCCTTTTCAAATACATCAAGTCCGGCTCCTTTAATCCATCCTTTTTTCAGCGCTTGAATCAACGCTTGTTCGTCAACGGTTTTGCCGCGGGAGATGTTGATGAAAATGGACGACGGTTTCATTTTTTTGAATTCAGCTTCGCCAATAAGGCGGTATGTCTCATCTGTGAGCGGTGTGACCAGAACAATGAAGTCCGAGCGTTCCAACAGTTCGTGAAAGCCCGTATAAACCGCGCCGGTTTTTTTCTCTGTGTCGGGTTTGCGGCTGCGGCTGTAATAGAGCACTTCCATATCAAAACCAAAGGCCGCCCGTTTGGCGATGTGTTCGCCGATTCGTCCCATTCCGATAATGCCAAGCGTCCGGTGATGGACATCGCATCCGAACAAGCTTTCATCATCCTCTGATTTGGTCCATTTTCCATCGCGGACGTAGCGGTCGAGCTCGGCGATTCGCCGCGCTGAGGAAAGAATCAGACCGAAAGCGAGGTCTGCGACTGTGCCGTCAAGAATGTATGGCGTGTGAGTGCCGATAACCGATTTTTCTTTCATTGCTTCAATGTCAAAGTTGTCATAGCCGACGGAATTGTTGCTGACGATTTTCAGCTTCGGCGCATTGCATAATAATTCACGGTCGATTTTTGTCCCCGAGGTCAAAAGACCGTCTGCTTCCTTGATTTTTTCGAGCAGGGTTGATCTGGGAATACGCTCGCGCGAAGTCCAAATTTCATATGTGCAGTGTTCGGCGAGCATCTCTTCGATTTCTTTTGGGACCGGTTTTGTGACATATACAAACGGTTTCATCTGCATTCTCCTTCCGCGTATCATCTGCTTCTATTATAGAGGAAAAGCGGCTTCTATAAAAATCAAAGACTGTTCCGAATAAACGCAGGACTATCAGCTCAATTATTGTTGTTTAGAAAATCATAGATACTTATTTCAGTTTTTTAATTTATTTTAATGCATTTTTATAACTATAAATCCAAATATTAGATGGTCCGTTTTTCTTCTAGTTCTATTTATATAGGTGAAGAACAGTGTAGATTTTATTATTTTAGAAAGATATAAAGTTAGACTTTTTAAAATATTCAGTACATTTTTAGCGAATTTTTTGATTTGAATCCAAATCGGAAATCCATGTGCTATAATTCGGCTGTAACAATATCAAGGTCATATGACTGTGAAAAGGAGTGAGAGAGAAATGGCGATTTTAACTTCCATTTTGAAGCAAAATCAGTCTTTTGTAGAGGAAAAGAGGTACGAGTTTTATGAAACGACAAAATTTCCGGAGAAAAAACTTGTGATTTTGACATGTATGGACACACGTTTATTGGAACTGCTCCATCATGCAATGGGGTTAAGAAATGGAGACGCAAAAATCATTAAGAATGCGGGAGCCGTTGTTTCTCACCCTTTTGGAAGCGTCATGCGCAGCATTCTTGTGGCTGTCTATGAGCTGCAGGCTGAAGAAGTCTGCGTGATCGGCCACCATGAGTGCGGTATGGCAAGCCTGAACGCTTCATCTATCCTTCAAAAGGCCAAACAGCGGGGTGTTGAGGATGGCTGCCTCGAACTCCTGCAGCATTCAGGCATCGATTTGGACACATGGATGACGGGCTTTGACAGCGTTGAAGACAGCGTCAGCCACAGCGTGAACATGGTCCGGAATCATCCGCTGATGCCTTCAGACGTCCCGGTGCACGGATTAGTGATTGATCCAAAGACCGGCTGTTTGGATGTTGTGGAAGATGGTTATTTACGTGAAGACGTTTCGCTGTCGGAAATGGGGAGGATAGGTTAAATGTTACGTTTTTCAGGCAGATTTGAAGGATACAGCCTTAAGCGGTTTCAAAAAGATATTGTAGCAGGAATGGTCGTTGGAGTCGTTGCAATTCCGCTTGGCATGGCTTTTGCTATAGCCTCGGGAGTGAAACCGGAACACGGTCTTTACACAGTGATTGTCGCCGGTATTTTGATTTCGCTTCTCGGCGGGTCGAAATACCAGATTGGCGGGCCGACAGGCGCCTTTGTTCCGATCCTGTTCGCTATTGGGCTCCAATACGGATTTGAGAATCTGCTGATTGCCGGTTTTATGGCCGGAGTGATTCTCGTCATATTAGGGCTGCTAAAACTCGGCAAGATTATCAAGTTTATTCCGCGGCCGGTGATCATCGGATTTACGGCCGGCATCGCGGTAATTATTTTCACCGGAGAAATCGCCAAGTTTTTAGGCTTGAGAAATGTTGAGAAGCATGAGAGTTTTTATATGAATATGCGAGAGGTTGTCATCAACTTGAATACGCTCAGCTTTTACAGCATTTTGACGGCTGTTGTATCGCTCTTTTGTGTGCTGTTTACGCCGAAGATTCTTCCGAAAGTGCCGGGGGCGCTTGCAGGCTTGCTTGTATCGACGGTCATGGCCACGATGCTGTTTCCTGAACAGGTGGTGACGATCGGCTCAGCTTACGGAGAAATTCCGCGCAGCTTACCGAGCTTTCAATTTCCTGAATTGTCATTGGAAAAAATCATTTACCTGCTGCCTCCCGCTCTTGCGATTGCGATGCTCGGCGGAATCGAATCGCTGCTTTCCGCGATGGTGGCAGACAATATGAAGGGAACAAGGCATGACAGCAATAAAGAGCTTGTCGGCCAAGGGATTGCGAACATTGCCGCACCGCTGTTCGGTGGAATTCCGGCGACAGGTGCGATTGCCCGTACGGCGACCAATATTAAAACGGGTGCTGCTTCTCCAATTTCAGGTATCGTGCACGGCGTGTTTGTTTTATTGGTCCTGCTTTTGTTTGCGCCATACGCTTCCCTTATCCCGCTTGCAAGCATGTCGCCGATTTTAATGGTGGTCGCTTGGAATATGAGTGAGCGGAAAGAGTTCGCGAACATTTTGAAAATTAAGAATTCTGATTCTGCTGTGCTTGTCGTCACATTTCTTTTAACGGTTTGGCAGGACCTTGTCTTTGGGGTGGCGGCCGGTATCCTGCTGGCGATCATCACCTTTATCGCCAGAATGAGCAAATCGTTCCGTATTAAAAAGGATGTGTCTGAATCGATCGTCCAGTCGGCTGCTGCAGCGGAAGAAAAGATATTCCACCGCTCTGTCAGCATCTATTCTGTTGAAGGCCCGTTGTTTTTCGGCTCATCGAATTCATTGGAGGATTCAATTTTGGACAAAGGCCACCCGCCAAAACTCCTCATCCTGCTTATGAACAAAGTAGACTACATGGATTCTTCCGCAGAAGGCAGCTTGATGACGATCGTCAACCGTGTCCACCAGCAAAACGGCAAAGTGATGATTGTCGGGCTGCAGCAGCAGCCGCGTGAGCTTCTTCATAAAACAGGGCTGTTTCATAAAATCGGCAAAAAGCATTTTGTCGACAGGCCTGAACAAATATTTGACGTGACATAACCAAAGAAAACCGCCTGTTCCGGCCGACCGAAGCAGGCGGTTGCTTTTATTCGGCGGCTTTTACATATGTGCCTTTTTTCATTGCAGCTATTGCCGTTTCTTTCATCAAAAGGACGTCTTTTGAAAGTGTGGAAGCGGGGACTTTTCTTCCGTTAACGGCGACTTTTGGATCGATCCATCTTACCTTTAATGTTTGATGAAAAGTAAAATCGCCTTCGTCTCCTTGTTTAACGCGCTGGCTAGCAGTGCTGAGCTTTTCAAGCGTTTCCCGGAAGCGCGCTTTTTGCTTTAGCATCGCAAGCAGTTCCGTGTCGGTTTTGAAAAAATCGCGTCCCGTGATGATACGCATGTCAAGCGCCTTTTTCAGCATTTGGCTGAGCGTACAGAGCGCATATACATTGAGGGGATTCATAAAGAAGTCAATCACCTCTTGATAGTAAAGGCGGGTAAACCATTCGGCATGCTCCGCCGAAGTGCAGCAGATTTCGCCTTCAACAACGGTCAGTCCCGTTTCTAAAAATCGTCCAATCTCTTCTTGATCGCCAAATCCATAGGCTAAAGAGTCGCGAAGCGTGTAATCGATGCGATCCGCGCATAATGAAGGAGCCGGCTGCTCCAGCAGCGTCCATTTTTTTTCATCGTATAAGATGTCTTCATCTTTGAATCCGTATGTATCCAAAATCCCGGGGATGTCAGATTGCTTGACCCATTGCCGAAACATCTGTTCATGGTAATCTTCGTTTTCCATGTTAAATACATCATCAGCCACATGGGAAAATGCCGTATGGGAAACATCGTGAAGCAATCCTGCAATTTGTTCTTCAAGGCTTCCGCCAAGCCTGCGGATCAAAAGCATAACCCCGATGCTGTGTTCGCAGCGGCTGATGTTCCATACGGGATTGACGAGAAAGCATGCTCCGCCTTGATGAATTCCATTCAGACGCTGAACGGCTTTTGAATGAATGAGGTCTGTCAGCACAGGCTCCAAATCTGCCTCTCCGTAAAGGCGGTCATTGATCTTCATGATGCTCTCCTGCAAATCTTTTCGTCAGTTTGCGGCGGTGGGCATCCATCATGTCTTCCAATGAAACATCGTATATACCGGCAAGCATAATCAAATTCCCCATCACATCGCCCATTTCTTCGATCAGTTCTTTTTTTAGTTCAGCAGCCGGCCGTTTGACTTCATCAGGACGGTCCCTTCCGATTTCGTATGCCCTGACCGCTCTCGCCAGTTCACCAGCCTCTTCCATTAAAAATCCCATCCGGATGAAAGGTCCGTATTCGCTCCATCCCCTTTTCCGGTAAAATGTCTTTGTCCATTGCTCCGCGTCTGTGATTGTCATAAGTCTACACTCCTATTTAGAAATTCAATTATATTATCGCACACGGAACGAACAATATATAGTACAATGTTAATTGTTTTTATCAATATATGGAGTTGGAGTGAGCGAGAGTGAAAACGGTATGCGTATATTCAGGATCAAATATGGGGGCGGACCCGGCGTACAAGAAGAAAGCTGCAGAGCTCGGCGTTTATATTGCGGAGAAGGGGCTTCGCCTAGTTTACGGAGGATCGAGAATGGGATTGATGGGCGTGATTGCGGATACTGTATTGGAAAACGGCGGGGAAGTTGTCGGCGTTATGCCGAAAGGACTTTTTACAGGGGAAATCGTTCATCAGCAGCTGACAGAGCTGATCGAAGTGAGCGGCATGCATGAGCGCAAAGCGAAAATGAGTGAATTAGCTGATGGCTTTGTCGCGATGCCCGGAGGCTTCGGTACGTTTGAAGAGCTGTTTGAAGTGCTTTGCTGGGCGCAGATCGGCATTCATCAAAAGCCGATCGGACTTTACAATGTGAACGGCTATTTTGACCCCCTTCTTAAAATGCTCGAATACAGCGTTCAAGAAGGCTTTTCGAACGAATCACACCTTCAGCTGATTCATGCTTCGGCGAGTCCCGCGGAATTGATCGGGAACATGAATGATTATCGCTACCCTGTCCTCGAGAAAAAGTGGAAGGATTTATAGAACCTCTTACATAATGAGCGGAGGGTAGGGCAACATAAAAAAAGCTGCCGAATCATCGGCAGCTTTTTTGCTGTTTACTTCTGTGCGTCGATATTGCGTGTGAGCACTTTATCAATCAGGCCGTATTCTTTTGCTTCTTCAGCCGTTTTGAAGTTGTCGCGGTCTGTATCGCGCTCGATCACTTCAAGCGGCTGTCCAGTGCGCTCTGCAAGAATTTTGTTCAGTTTGTCGCGCAATGAAAGAATGCGCTTCGCGGCGATTTCAATTTCTGTCGCCTGCCCCTGCGCTCCGCCAAGCGGCTGATGGATCATGACTTCACTGTTTGGAAGAGCGTAGCGCTTCCCTTTCTCGCCGGCTGCGAGAAGGAACGCACCCATAGATGCCGCCATTCCCGTACAAATCGTAGAGACTTGCGGTTTAATGAACTGCATGGTGTCATAAATCGCCATACCGGCTGTGATGGAGCCGCCAGGGCTGTTAATATAGATGCTGATATCTTTTTCTGGATCTTCGGCTTCAAGGAATAGAAGCTGAGATACGATGGAGTTCGCAACATTGTCATCGATTGCTGATCCCAGCATAATGATACGGTCTTTCAACAAGCGTGAGTAAATGTCATACGCTCTTTCCCCGCGGTTCGTCTGTTCAATGACTGTAGGTATTAAATTCATAATGCTCCTCCTTCACCTTAAAAGGTAAGTATGTAGTTTAATCATACATTTTTGGTCAATAAAGGTCAAACAAAAAGCCGCCTTCATTAAAAAGACATACTGGGGTTTATTTTTCCCATTTTAAAGGACATTCAAACAAAATATCAACTTTATAGAGCAAAGTATAGAAAATTGGCGTCTAAGTCCATTGATCTTCCATTTATTTTATAGAAAAAAAGGAATTATATGTGAACGCTGACAAGAGCGTTCAGAGCTCCAAAATAAGAAGAAACCAAAGCTAAGATGATCGTATTTCTTTTATGGTGGTTTTTCGGAGGTGTTGCCGCTCACAGATTTTATCTGGACGAGAGAAAAGGCTGCGCTGTAGCCATGCTGCTTCTCTGGCTGGATGTCATGATTCATTTGGCCTTTTATTGACGGCATGATCTGCCTTGTCAAAACAACGGACGAAGTAAATAAAGAAATCGAGTATTATGTTGCGAGCAGAGATTATGATTGACTTTTTAAAGAACAGCCCTTATAATATGAATTGCTGACGTTAAAAAATCATATTGTGCGCTCGTAGCTCAGTTGGATAGAGCGGTGGTTTCCGGTACCACGTCTGCCGGGGGTTCGAATCCCTCCGAGCGCGTTATAAGCATTAGATAGGTTTAGATTAATAAATTATAAACGAGTTGAAAACCCTTGTAGCATAAGGGTTTTTCTTTATTTTAGCGGACTTATCAGAAACCTAAGAAAGCGATAAAAAACGTTATTATTTTATTTTTTTTTGCACAAATTTTGCACATTTTTTTACGCGGTCGCTTTTTCAAGAGACGGCATTTGTTCAAACAATTTGAGTGTGTTTTGTGTATCTTCTTCTCGAAGTTCTTTCACTACATGTGCATAATATTTAAGGGTCGTATCAATATTAGCATGTCCTAACCGTTCCGACACATAATATATGGATATTTTTTTGTAAAGAAGTATGCTGGCATGAGTGTGCCTTAAACCATGAATCGTTACAGGTTCAATCTTTAAGTCATTCAATGTTTTTCTTAATATTCTGTTAACGAATTCGTTTGTAAGAACTTTCCTTGGGTTATTGGGACTAATGAAAATAAGGCCATGCTCGTTATCAGGTATTCTTTCAAACAAACTTTCGAACAGACTCATTGTTTTAGAATCCATTTTAATTACTCTGTTTGAAGGATCGTTTTTTGTAGAAGTAAATCCTTTTCCCGTTTTATAGTCCCATGTTTTGTTGATTGTGATTTCATTCGATTCAAAATCGAAATCGTTTTTAGTTAAACCGACCAATTCGGCAAATCGCATTCCTGATGTAAGAGCTAGGATAAGCAAGTAATACCCAATAGATCGCTCCTTTCGAACATAGAGCTCATTTAGAAGCAATTGACTCTCTGAATAATCTAGATGTTTCTCTTCGGGTCGTTTTGATTCTACTTTGCTGACTATTTTAGCTCTTCTAGTAAAGTCAATTTGAATAATTCCCTCTTCAATCGCTTCTTGTACACAGGCTCTTATATGTGTGTTAAGCTTTCGAACGGTTTGTTTAGCATGTTTTGATCCAAAATCATTTAAAAATTTTTGATATTCACGTTTGCTTATTTCATGAATATACTTTCCAGGGAAATTCTCCGCAATTGTTTTATACGTAGTGTTGTAACTTTTAAGAGTTATGTCTTCAATATCACCCTTATAAACATCCACCCAGCTTTTAAAGTATTCATGGAATAGGATATTTTTCCTTTCTATGGGAGCGACGCCTTTGTTTAATTTTGCCTCAACTTCGGCGGCTGCTATCATCGCTTCTTTTTTTGTTTTAAATCCGCCTTTACGGATTGGTTTCGGTTTTGCACTCACACAATATTGCCATGTCTTTCCTCTCTTTTGGAAACTTGCCATTAATTCCTCTCTCCTCTTATCCAACACGAAGGGGGTCAAAAAATAAGCGGTGTCCATTAACGAAGGTGTAAATTCCATACTTCTCTTTATAACGATCAAGAGCTTTTTGCAGAAAATCCTCTGTAACCCCAAGATATTCAGCAAGTTCAAACTGGTTAGTTATTCCTTCTCTTTGTGCTTGCACTATTTTATTTAAGGGAACAAGCCGTTCATAAGCCCATTCTCGAGCCTTCACCTCTTGCTTTCTTTTCCACATGTCTTTTTGATCCAATATATCTCCGAAGGAGGTATAGTGGTGTCCTAGTTCTTCAGCCAAGATACAGCTTTTTTCAGCTATACTTTCTATCCTTTTGTTAATCCATATCACATTTTCTGCATAGAGGCCCTTAATCCCCCCTTTTATTTCTATATCTCTTTCTTGTACTAAAATGTTTTCTTTAGTGCATTGATTTAAAAGAGCCTCGTACATTAATCACTTCTCCTTTTTTCTAATTGATCTTACATAGGCTTTAAATGTTTCTATTGTTTGAAGTTCTTCTTCTGTCCAGTCTTCGCCATCATGGTGAGCAGCAATTGTAGTTATCTCTTCTTCGCCATTAGCCATCTTTTCTAACTGATCCGTTGTAATCCCAAGCCCTCTACAAACTTTAATGACATTATCAACTGTTGCATTTCCAATTCCTCTTGAGAGCATTGAGCGCAATGTTGTTGGAGGTATTCCTATCTTTTCAGCAAAAGCTTTTTTGCTTAATCCCGTTTCACTTATTAAACGTTCTAAGATTTCTGTTCTTTTATCCAACTTCTTTCCACTCCTTCTTACAAATAAAGACGAAAAATCGTTTTGTGAATTAATAATACTATACGGAAATTCGTATGTAAATATTATCAGAACGAAAATTCGTTCATTTGTTTAAAAAAATGTTGACAATGAACGAAAATGAGTCTATATTGAGATTAAACACGGACGCATTTTCGTTCATTGAGAGGTGATAATTAATAATGCATAGAAATTTGCGAGCAGAAATGGCTAGAAACGGTATTACAATGGTGGACATTGCGAAATTTTTAGGTGTTCGTTATGCGACTGTTAATGACAAGGTAAATGGAAAATATCGATTTTATTTTAATGAAGCACTGAAAATCAAACGTCATTTCTTTCCTCAGTGTGACATTGAGTATCTTTTTGAAAACGATGAAAACAAGCATTCGAGCAATAGAAAGGATGAGATGAGATGCAACAACTCAATGTTAGCTTGAGCATTCCTGTTCCGGAAAACATGGTACTGGTTCATAAAGTGGAACTAGAAGAATTAAAAGCAAATGAACTAAAAGGCGTCTATTGGAGCATGAAAGACTTGGAAGAGAAGACAGCAAAAAAGAGCGAGTGGATAAAAGAGAATATCTTATATCCAAGTCGCTTCCGCAGAATGCTTGATACTGAAAAAGGCGGGTTTGTTTTTTACCCAAAATCCAAAGGGCAAACATGGAGCTTTCAAGCAACGAAGATGGCTGACTTCTTAGAAAAGCATTTTGCTGACATTTTTAACAAGTGAAAATTGGAGGTCTTACCAATGGAAAACCAATTAGTTTTCAATAAAGAAAATATTGCTGTCACAGACAGTTTGATAATCGCTGAAACGTTTGATAAACAGCATAAAGACGTTTTGAGAGATATCCGTATTCAAATGGACTATGCAGGTGAAGAGTTTTCACAGCGCAATTTTGCGCCGTCAAATTATGAAGTACGTGGTAAACAATATCCAAAATACGACCTAACCGAAGAAGCATTCACACTAGTTGTGTTCGGTTACAACACGAAAGAAGCTGTTCAAACCAAAATAAAATTCATTCAAGAATTTAAGAGGATGAAAGAATACATCCAGAAACAGCAGCAACCAAAAGCGATGAACGCAAAAGAGAGCATCATTGCCAATATGAAACTAACCATCCAGCTAAACGAAGAGGTTGACGGGATGAAAGAAGACATAAAGCAACTTCGTCATGATCTCGATAAAAAATTGACACTCGATTACTCTCAGCAGCAAGCTATGAGGAATGCAGTGAACAAACGTGTTCATAAGCTCTGGAATGAAAATAAGGTCGACAAAACATTCTATGAAACGACCAGAAGAGTTTATGCAGCATTATGGAAGAACCTAAAAGATGCGTACAGAGTCAATGCCTATCCGAACATTCTGCAAAAAGACTTTGAAGAAGCGATGAGCTTCATTGAAGGATGGAGACCGATTTTTAACGGAAGTCAATCTGTGTAGGAGGAATAAAAGATGAAAAAAATAGATCAGCTGTTGGAAAAGCAAGACAAACTACTCGAAGAAGTGGAATTTTATTTAGAAGCTGTTCAAAATGAATCACTAATTAGAACTATAGTGACAGATAAAACTACACCAAGCGACTTTTTAAAAGGTGAAAAGCTTGAAGATATAGGTTTTGTTTCTGGGATAGATGAAGAAGGCAACGTAGTTTTTGAACAATATTGGTCAAACAATAAAATCCTTCAATTCACGCTTAAAGGCGACCTGGTACTTGATCTGCAACTATTAGTATACAACAAAGAAGAAAACAGCCCAGGAAGAAAACTTTCGCAGGCAATCGGGCTTCTCGAAGAGGCTCTTCGCGTACAAACGGATATTGATGAGCTTGAAAGCAGGAGGTGAGAAAAATGAAGATCAAAACAAGAGAATGGCTTGCTCTAAGCGAGGCGGAGCGTTTTATGAAGATTTATCAAGCCTTTGTGAAAACACAAATTTAGGAGGTAAATAAAATGAACAATGAAAGAGAGTCAGCTTTAAACAACTTAGTAACCCTGATTTGCAAAGAGTGTGAAAAACACGGCTTTACATTAAAAGAGTTAGAAAGAATTCCAGCGCTAGTTAAAAAGTTTTATCACGACAATGCTGTTCCTTTTAAACAAGAAATGAAAGACGGCATTTCTCAAGACAAACTTGAATGGATGAAAAAAGCAGGGATTAAAGAGTTTGAAAAGCCGATGAAGTTCTATTCAGCATTTCATGAGAATCTTTTTTCAGAGGACTATATAAAAAACACCCCGCTTGAAGAAATCAAAGCAGGGTACGAGATTACTCAAAAGAATACCCATGGGAGGTAATGGAATGGAAAAACAAATTGAGAAATCCATAGAAGATGCATACATCGAAAGTAAAAAAAATCAAGAATTAATCCATAGCCGACACATGAAACGTTCATTAGGTAGTTGTTCGAAGTTTCTGGACTGGGCAGAAAAAGAGGGATGGAGCACAGAACAAATCTACTATGTGGCGAGAATTGTCCTTGCGCTCCTTGAAAGAGAAGATTAAATTCTAAATTTTCCAGATTCGTAGTACTGCTCATATTTTTTGTTTTCAGCTTTGTCAACTTTAACTGTTAAAGCAGTTGCTTGACGTATCGCCTCAACGTATAACTCTAATTTCTTCTGTACGATGGATTCTGTGGAGTCTCCTTCTACAGAGGTTGAGTTTACAACAGCAATAGCAAAATCATGAATATTTTTATCATCTAGATTCATATTTTCACCCCCTATCCTACAGGGACATTATACCAAAGAGGAGAGAAACAAATGAGCAACCAAAACGAAAATAAATCAACCCCTGCGGCAACAGAGGTTGAAAAGGTTCGGGGTGATCATATGGATAGCAGAAGATTTCATTTAATTGGAATTATAGTCAGTAGTATTTGTGTCATTCTGTCTCTTACTGCATTAATTCTGTCGCTTCAATAATTAAAGGAAGCCGGTAAAACTGGACACCCATGGGAGGAGAAAGAAAATGAAGCCTTTTAGATTGGAAATGCAAAAAGTAAAAATCAAATCAGTTGAATATGAAGAGGCTTTGGAGAATACAGCAAAAGACCTCATTAGACAACTCAAAACATTTTGTCAGACATATGGAGACTTACTACATTGTTTAGATCAATTTATTTATCAGCCAAAAAACGAACAAGTAATTGCTGAGTATGCTAAAAAACTTGTTAAACAAGAGATCAATAGCATTCTGCTGAATAAATAAGCGCCCTAAAGGACGCTAAAAAATCACTAAACTAAACCCATGTAATTCGAGGTAATTAGGTTTCCATCCATTAGCTCTAATGTTTCAAATAATTGCGGAATCACTTATAGTTTGACCAACTTCACCTGCTGATTGTATGTCAAACGTTCCATTATGGAAAACTTTTTGAATAGGTGAAAAAAGGGCAAGGGAGTACTTATATGTACGACCTGGTTCAACCCTTTGATTAAAAGCAATGTCTTCATAATCGCATGAATAATAAATGTGAACTGGCTCGATTCCATTTAGACCATGATTCCTAACGATATGTGAGAAATCATCAAGAGTTTTTGCAACAACTACCATTCTTTTCACCTCCTATTATCTTGATAGGGACATTATACCAAAAAGGAGGAGCGAAAATGTTCAACCCTTATGACTTCTACATTACGCCGGAAGAATTTGCACAAGCCGAGGCAAACGGCATATGTAAGGATACACTCATCTGGAGAATACGGAGGCAAGGTTGGGATAAGCAAAGAGCATTAACCGAACCGGTTCAGTTCCAAGACCGGGATAAATTTTCAGTGATCTGGGATGAATGGGGAAAGCTTGCTGAAGAAAATGGTGTCTCAAGAGCCGTGTTTCGCCAAAGGTTAGGACGTGGTTGGACTAAAGAAAAAGCAGCTACGACACCAAAAATAGATCGAAATGAACATATAAAAATAATGTGTAAACTCTCACCGAGAACCAAGCCCCGCAAATTCTCAGAAGATCTTGTCAGGTTAGCTGAAAAGAATGGCATCAGGTATAAAACACTAACAAGTCGTGTAAATAAACTTGGTTGGGATCCATATATAGCTGCAACTACACCTGTTTTTTCTCGATATGAGATGGGTCAAAAAGGTGCACAGGGTTTTAAAAAGAAATACGGGTCTGATTTTAACAGGATTTTCTTTTTGAAAAGAAAACAGAATCCAATTAGAAAGGAACATGTACAATGACCAAACAAAATAACTCAACCCCTGCGGCCACAGAGGTTGAAAATCAAGTTTGTATAAAACTGATCATAAAAGATACACGACTAAAAGATATTGATGAGTACATTAAAGAGTTAACATCTGATTTTATTGAAAATTTTGGTTTCGAGCCTTCAGAACTTTTCCTGGCAGCGGAAGGCAACTCTCTAAGTATCCGAATGTATCTAAATTGAATTTGAAAATCTTCTTAGTGGACACAATCAGTTTCATATTCTTTCACCTTCTATTATTTGATAGGGACATTATACCGAAAAAGGAGGAGCAAGCATGTTTTTAGTCAGCTATGTATGGCTACATAATCAAATTCATGCCGTCATCAGTGAATCTGTCCAAACGCACAATCAGGCTTTGGGCAAGCTAAAACAGCAGGGAGGCGCGATCATTAAAGATGAATGTAAAAACAATGCTCTCGGCTCTGTGATCGTGAACGGGAAAAGATCAGTTTGGCCTTTGACCAAGTCGGAAGGACTGAAAGTAAATGGCTGAGGTCAAGTGGATCAAGCTGAGTACGCAAATGTTTGAAGACGAAAAAATCAAACTGATTGAACAGATGCCGGAAGCCGACACCATTCTAATTATATGGGTCAAGCTGCTGGCTCAGGCTGGGAAAACCAATGCGTCAGGATACATCTACCTAAGCAAAAATATCCCGTATACAGACGAAATGCTGGCAACAATTTTTAATCGGCCGTTGCCGATCGTAAGAATGGCATTACAGACGTTTCAACAGTTCGGCATGATTGAGATAGATGAACATAATTTCATTAATATTTCAAATTGGGAAAAGCATCAAAATGTCGAAGGCATGGACCGAGTTCGAAAACTCAACGCCGAACGAAACAAGAGATACAGAGAAAGAAAAAAGCAATTGCAGCTTTCTTCTCCCCAAAAAAAGAGTGACGTTAGCGTGACGTCACGTGACGGTGCAGATATAGATAAAGAATTAGATAAAGATATAGATAAAGAAAATAATATATTGTCGGGCAAGCCCGACGAGGCATCTTCTGAAAAAGATGAAATTCCTTACAAACTGATCATCGACCTTTTAAACAAAGTCGCTGGAACAAAGTACCGTCATACTACACCAAAAACCAAGACCTTAATAAAGGCACGATGGAACGAAGGTTTTAGATTTGATGATTTCAAACATGTCATTCTAGTCAAATGCGAAGAATGGCGCGGCACTGATCTGGACAAGTATTTAAGGCCTGAAACGCTGTTTGGCACTAAATTTGAAAATTATCTTAACCAAAAGCCAAAAGGAGGTAGAACTCATGGCAGAAACATTCACCAAAGATCGGGCGGCAAGAGTCAAGGCCGAGTTATCACGGAGGATGACATTCCATACTGATGAGAATGGAAAGCCTGTCTATTGCAACAAGCATACAAGGCTCATTGGAGGAGAAGAAAAGCCTTATCAGGTCCAACTGATGAAACTCCGAGACGGCTCAATAAAATGTCCTATGTGCGAAAGAGAACAACGTAATAAGGAAATCGAGCGTGAAGCCGAGATATGGCGCCGCCAGGTAGAACGGCAGATTCTATCGACTTATTCCCTTATTGCCGATCCTACTCTTAAAAAAGCAACGTTCGAAACGTTCCGCAGCTACAACCAAGAGGACGAGCAGAATAAACGCAGGATGATGGAATTTGTCAGCCAAATCAAGGCAGGCGCTGTGATGAACATCTTTTTGACAGGAGAGTCTAACGCCGGAAAAAGTCATCTTGCAATGGCCGCGCTCAAAGAACTGAACAAAAATGATGTCGAAGAGTACGCGAAGTCATCCCTCTTTGTTAACAGTGATGCTCTCATGAGGCGAATTAAAAACTCATTTAAAGATGACTCCGAAAAGTTGACAGAGGCTTTTGCAATCGAGCTGCTGACAAGGGTTGATTATCTCGTCATCGATGACCTGGGCGCTGAAGTAGGGGACACAGACAACGAAAACAGAGCCGCAAATGATTTTATTCATCGTGTATGGTATGGGGTTTCTACTGGCCGTCAAGGAAAAGTAACGATCATCACGACCAATCTTTCAGGTGTGGCTTTAACCAAACTCTATGACAAGAAAACCGTTAGCCGTTTGACAGCACATCTTGAAGCGATTCAGTTTTTAGAAAAACAAAAAGAGAAAAAGGGGCGGAAAGCTCCTGCTCTAACCTTTTAGGAGATGAAAATAAAGTGAAGGATACTAACTTGAAAACGATCATGCCGGGCGTGTGGGGGCATGTGGCAACCGATAAAACACCGGAGGAACTCAAGCAAGGATTAAAGGAAATTGAACAAAAACTAGAAAATTGGCTGGCCTATTGGTCAAACATACGGAGGGAAAGCATATGAAACACGGTAAGCGACCAACGCGCGCGCAAAAGCAAATCATCAAAAAGAACGGTTTAAACCCTGAGAACTGGCTTATATCAAAGAATTTACAGCATGAACAAAGACTAATCATTGTTCACCGTCACACCGGGACCGTGCGGGAATGTTGGGCATGAAAATGGCTGCCCACGCTGATTGTTTAGAAATTGCACTTGATAACTTGAATTATGAATGGTCATATGTCCAGCTTTGTAAAGTGATAGATTACTGGTACGACGGCAAGTCATTATATGACGCTGCCGATCTTCTGAAAAGAAACCCGGACGAGCTTTTGATTCTGATTGTGGACCTTGCCAAAAGAAGGATACTCCCTCACAGGCCTTACGGTATAGGCGCGAATCTGAGAATATGGATTAGTCCGCAAATGATGAAAACGAAAAAGAACGGAGTAAGACAGCTATTCTGTGAAAGTCCTGTTTATATCCCGTTCCTTGAAAATAATTTTATTTGGTATGACCAATAGCTTTATAGGTTTAGAGATTTGTGGAATCGGGGGCAGTCCATTATCAAAATCGCAAAATTCTTTAAAAGAGAAATAGAAGAATTATTATTCCTCGTCATTGATCAGGGGAACAAGGGAATGATTCAGCCGCGAAATGGGGGGCTTTTAGGTGAGGAAGCATCTGAACAAGAAAAAAGGCGGTTCAAGATTATCGTTTGAAAAAGCATCCTTACAGCAGCTTTTAGTCATTATCAGGTTTGAATCTTGTCCCAAGCATTTGAAAAATGCTGCGATGAAAAATCTTTTAAAGAGGTGAAATCTGCATGACAGAACAAGAACGTTTGGAAAAAATCGAATGGATCAATTTGATTGAAAGGTACGGAAAGGAATCGCTTAAACAGAAGAGTGATGAGGAAATTAAAAAGCTTTATAACCTGGCTATGCTCAGGCAGACGGATGAAATCTTTGCATAAAAAAAACCAGAGCTATTAAAAGCCCCGGAAATTAAAAACTAGCCACTTTTATTTTAACACGGGGGTGCGGCTGGTGAACAGTCCTAAAGAGATCAACGTCAATCAAGATTTATCAAGCAAAATTCAAGACGGGAAGGTCACTGTCATTGTTTTAGATGGCTTGAACGGAAAGGCTTATGAAGCACAGGCACCGGAACACGGCAGAACGATCATCGAAACGTTTAAAGGTGCTTTTTCCAGAATTAATCTTGAATCATCACACAAATTCAATTAATTTGCAGGGGCGTTCCCCTGCGGGGGAGGAACGTAATGTTTAAAGCAAAGTCAATCACCTTTAATTCTGAAACTTATATGCTTGGTCAAAAATATAAGCCGCCAGGCTTCACCAAGATGGCGACTGTCACAAATATTGTAGATAATCGGAATGTTTTTTCACATAACGAGGGCGGTTTTGAGGTCCGCTTTGATTCAGGGGATTTCTTACGGATTTATTCAAATGAAGTTGTCATCCATTGGGAACAGACGGGGGGTGAGAAGGGATGAATGACCCGAATGTTTTTTCGAACCCGTGCGCCCTATGCAAGACGGCGGAAGCTGATTGTCCGTCCGAAATTTTTTGCCCTTTCTGTGGAATCCAAGATGTTGCGATAGATTCGGATGATTTTAAAAAAATAGAAGAGGCGATGAAAGAATGACACTCTTACAATCTTCATTACTCCATACAATCAAGGCTCAGCGGGATAACATGATGACCATTGACGAGCTGGCTGAGAAGTACGAACTTCACCCGGATTACGTGAAATCGATCATAGAGCGAACTGAAGGGCTGGCGATTAAGGGCAACGTGGCCTATGCTCAGAAACAATCTTCTCTGCTGCCGATACTTGGGGTTGCCGTTCTGTTCTTTGTTATTGTGATCTTGCCGATGCTTGCAAATTAAAATTTGTAGGCGCGATGGGCGCCTGGCGGACGGAAATAGAATAATGTCCTAAATGGAATACCTGCGGACACTGAACTTACAGCTTTTACGCTGTTTGTTTGGTGTCTGTTTTTTTTATTTGTATCGGCTGCGGTCTAGCGAAAGGAGCAATAGACATGAAACCTATCAAAAGAAAACGCCCTGAAAAAGTGCAGGAACGCTCTGAGCGCTTTTGGAGAGAGATTATGGGGCAAAACAAGCAGATTCTTAAACGAGGCAAAGGCGGCGCTTATAAGCGCAAATAAAAGGAGGAATTAACCAATGTTATTTCAATTACCCGAAATCGATAGAGAAGCAACCAAAAAGAAGGTTGAAGCCATATTGGATAATTACAGGGTGGTTCTTCTGCAAGTGCCAGATGATCTGCTGCCGAAGATAACAGCGGGTTTTAACATCGTTCCATCGTCAAATACAAACGCATTTCATTCATCTACCGAGGATACGGCCATCAAAAGAATTGAAATGGAACAGAAACGAAATGCCTTTCTTGCAAAAGTGCAAAAGGCTGTGAACCGTTTGCCTGTCAATGAACGGCAAATCATCATCATGCGATATATGTCCCAAGATAACCGTTTTGATTATGAGGTTTACAACGAAATTGGGTTAAGCCCGCGCACATACTTCAGAATTAAGTCGCGCGCTTTTTACAACCTGGCTTTTGCATTGAAAGAAGAAGTGTATGTGAAGGGAAGTGCTTCATAATGAATTTTGTGCAGCCTATCCGGGATATGGACCAGATTTATTATATAAAGAAATTCCTGAGAGAACGGAGTGAAAGAAACTATCTGCTTTTCGTTACCGGCATAAACTCAGGCTTGCGTATATCCGATTTACTTCGTTTAAGAGTCCGCGACGCCAAACGAATGTACATCGATTTACGCGAGAAGAAAACCGGCAAGCAGAAACGAATCAAAATAAATAAGGCCCTAAAAAAGGCCCTGGCTAATTACATTAAAGACAAGGATGACCAGGAATTTTTGTTTAAGAGCCGAGAAGGGCTTAACAAACCAATCAGCAGAAGCACGGCATACAACATGTTGAAAGAGGCGGCGGAATACGTCGGACTTGATGGGATCGGTACCCACACCATGAGGAAAACGTTCGGTTATTGGCACTATAAAAAATTCAAAGATGTGGCTCTGCTGCAAGAGATATTCAACCATTCCAGCCCTGACGTCACGCTTCGATATATCGGGATTACTCAAGACACAATGGATCAAACGATGGATTCATTCAGCTTATAGGCTCATCTGTCTTCAAAACGGATGAGTTTTTTTCTGCCTATTTTAACGAACTAACCATAATGAGAAAGTGTCCGACTCATTTTGAAGAAATGGCTTAAAACATTGCAGAGCAAAGGGTTCAGCGTTTCTGTGAGTTGGACACAATATAAGATATGGCTAATTCGTGGATAATGTGGATAAATAAAAAAATTCGATTGACAGCAAAATGATTTTGGCACAATTATGGCACAACGTTGGCACTCTGTTTTGTTTTAGATCGGTTAATATGGTAATAGGTCAAAAACAACGAAAGTGAAATTAAAAAAAGAGCAACCGGCTGGCTGCTCTTTTGTCTTATGATCTAGGGTTTTTGTAAATACCAAGGTGTTCTTTAATAGCATCTTGAAGAAGATGCGAATAATTAATTTTATGCTCTTTTGCAATGTCGTCCATCCAGCGCGGGATAGTTAATGTTTTCTTAACTGCCGCATTCTCCATTTCATGACGGAAAGGCGGCATCCATGTTTCGATTAATACGATGCTTTGGCTATCTTCTGTTTCGATATCTTTTGAAGATGTGGGCTGAGGAATTTCATCACCATCTTGTTCAAGGCCATATAGATGGAGTGCCATAGCTTCTTTAGCCATTGTTAGAGCTTCTTCATCCGTATCACCAAAAGTGATGCAGCCAGGCAGATCAGGAAAAGTCACTGTGATTCCGTCATCGTCGTAATCGAAAAGGGCTGGATAAATGTAACGATCTTTTTTCATAATATATAACCCCTTTATATTTTTATGATAGTTCCTTTACAAGCAGGGCTATTCAAGCCCCGCCTGTTTAAGGATTGATTTTACTGTTTTCTTTGGAAAGTCTTTCTTAGGATGTGGGATGGTAACCGTTCCGGGTTTTGTTGGATGTTTAAACTGATAATGACTACCTTTTACCCTTACTTGGTACCAACCATCTTGCTCAATTTTCTTGATTAGCTCTCTTGAATTCATTTGATGGTTACCATCTCCTTTCGACATACTTATTATAACACGTATAAAAATACGTATCAAGTATCTTTTGTTATTTTTTATTTATTTCAATGGGCATCCTACGGGGTGCTTTTTTATTTGGGTAGCTACTGACCACGGAAGGCGTTCGGGTGCACACGGATAGCCGGATGAAAGCAAGCGTTTCAGGGGGTTCAGTCTTAAACCCCTTGGTTTTATGTTCTCTGTAAACCGGGTCCAGTGAATTTCAGAAAAAACAATTGGCGGCCAATGAGAGCCTCTGAGTGTGGGTCCGGTTTAGAAAGAATATATCCAAACGCTTTCCCAAACGGGAGGGCGTTTTTTATTTGAGGGAGGGATTGACCTATGAGCTTTGAATTGAATTTAGCGCATACGAGTATTTTAGAGTTGTTAGAAAAGGCTGCTGAAAAGAATGAACTAATTTATGTAAGAGCTAGGCAAAGATGTGTTGGTAAAACAACTGCCCTATTGGAGTTTGCGAGAAAGAATAATTATCCTGTCCTGACAAAAAGAGAGATAGCGAGATGTTACCAGGTAGAACATCCGGACCTTAATATTATTGGATATGTAGACGGATCAGAAGTCGATGGGCTTTATAATGTCGTTTGTGATGAAGGCATACCAAAGGATGCTGTTAAAAGGCTTCATAAGCTTGGTGTGCTGTTAACAGGATTTGTGAGGGAAGAACCAGACTCATTATCCGCTATAAGAGAAGCTGTGAATTATGTTGGCTACAAACATGGGGGAACTGTACTTCTCGAGGGAGGGTCTATTCCAAAAGGCGATTTAAATAATCTGGAAGCAGAACCGCTGAATAAGCCACCTTTGCTACAAATTGAGCTTGATGATATTGATTCAGCTCCATGTGTTTTTTACAAGGGTGAGAAGATAAAAGAGATTATAAACGCAGACTTTTCATTCTTAACAAATGATGCTATAGGACTTAATTCAACACATATCGACATTGAATACACTGATAAAGAAAGCAAGTTTGGAACAAAGGCAATCGTTTATAATCGACGCTTCCGCAACCAAAAGGAAGACGGGGGAAAACATGCCGTTAAAAAGATGTAACGCACCTGGCTGCCGCGAGTATGTGGATTGGACACAGAAGTATTGTGAGAAACACCAGGGCTATGCTGACAAGCATTACAACAAGACTGTGAGATACAACAGGGAGAACAATGATCTTTACTCTTACTATCATTCAAGAGAGTGGAAGTTATTGCGGGAACAGAAGCTACGAGAAAGTAACTATCATTGCGCCATATGCGCCGCACAGGGACGTTTAAACAAGTCTGATAGGTTAGTGGTTCATCATAAGCATAAAGAGCTTAGAGAGGTATTCCATGACGATATAGAGCGCACTGATTTAAACAACCTTGAAGTGCTTTGTCAGTTTCATCATAACCAGGTGACATTTAAAAAAAGGAGTGTAAGGGAATGACTCAAAATATTGTAACTAAAGAACAAGTAGAGAAGATCATTAGTAAATCAACTATGGATGTGAAAACGGTTTTTGATAAATGCACAATCGTTACATGTGTTCTTCCAAACGGTTTCGTCATTGTGGAATATTCAGCTTGTGTTGATCCAAAAAACTATGATGAGAACATTGGAGCTAAAATCTGTCTTGAGAAAATAAAAGATAAAATTTGGGAGCTTGAAGGGTACAAACTTCAATATCAGTTAAAAAAAGATAATTAAGTCCCCCCGACAATGAACGGGGTGGGCTTTTTTATTTCCAGGACATCGGCGCCCCCTCATCTTCGTAAAAATTGTTGAAATGAAATTTTGATTTTCACTATTTTGAGCCGTTTTTGAATATGTGTTCTTTGCGCTTGGTCCCTTGTCGCACATAAGTTGGCCGGCGTTTTTGTTATGTGTTCATTTGTTTGAAAACAGTAGTGCGGAAATTCGCTGAAAGGTGGTGGTTTTTATTGGCGAGACGAAAACAAATGACAGAAACATTAAAAGGACAAATATCTAAAGAAGAATTGCAGAAACGGAAGCAACAGGAAGAAAAATTAAAAGGTTTTACGCCATTGCAAGAGAAACCACCCTACTGGCTTTCAACGATGGCAAAGAACGAATGGGAAAGGATATACCCGTATCTTAGCGAGCTGCCGATATCAGAGTTAGACAGGACACTCTTTGCTCTGTTTTGCAATAGTTACGCTCAATACAGGATCGCGCTGAATGACATTAACGAAAACGGTCAAACGATCGTGGAAATAAACAGCAAAGGTTTTCCGGTCAAAAAGAAAAACCCATCCGTCGATATCTTGAACAGCATGTCAAAAGAGATTCGTGGAATTGCAGGTCAGTTAGGACTTTCCCTGGACTCAAGGTTGCGACTTGTTGGCCTTGGGGATGACGAAGAAGAAGAGGACCCAATTACAAAATTTATGAAACGCCGGGGTAACAATGATTGACCATGTAACTGAATATGCCCGGGCGGTTGTTAATGGGGAAATCGTTGCGGGGGAATTTATTATACTTGCCTGCAAGCGGCATCTTGAGGATTTAGAAAAATCCAAATTACACACCTTTATGTATTATTTTGATGTTGAGGAAGCAAACACAAGAATAGATTTTACTGAAATTCTGCCTAATCCAGAAACAGGAGAGCCAGTGAAATTACTACGTTTTCAAAAATGGATTATAGGCAGTATTTTCGGGTGGAAAAGAAAGGATAATGGAAATCGCCGTTTTAAAAGAGCGATGATTTCTATGGCTCGAAGGAACGGGAAAACCTTCATTATTTCCACAATGGGAACGAATGAACTTTTCTTGTGTGAAACCCCGAAACGAAACAGAAAAATTGTTTTTGCTTCGAATGCCTTGAAGCAGGCCAAACTTGGATTTGAGTATATGAAAGATCAAATCCGGTCATTGGCAAAGGGCTCTAAACCTATGAAAAAAAGAGTGAAAATTAAGGATGCTGAAATTAAGGACTTATTTTCAGGCAGCACAGCCTATCCTATATCTTCTGATACGTCCACTGGGGACGGGTTTGCCTCAACGGTTGCTATTATTGATGAGTTTCACGAAAGCAAAGACTTAAAAATGTACAATGTTTTAAAATCAGGTCAGATCGCTTTGGAAAACAGCCTGCTTGCAATCATTAGTACGGCAGGTCTAAATCCTAATGTGCCGATGTATAAAGAAATTCAAATGCTCAAAAGAGTATTGAAAAAAGAGCGGAAAATGGATGATTATTTTATCGCCATTTATGAACAGGATGATGTTGAAAAAGAGGCTGAGCTTCCAGAAACATGGATCAAATCAAATCCTATTTTAGAACATCCTGAAATTGGTCAAACGATCATGGAGTCTTTAAAGCTGGATTTAGTTGCAGCCAAAGAGCAGCACAATTTAAATGCTCTATATGTAAAAAATTTTAATGTTTGGCGGCAAGCAAGCGAAGAAAGCTTTATCTCTATAGATGATTGGAATCAATGCGGCACCGATAAAGTGCCTAATCTTGAGGGATTAGACGTCTATATAGGGCTTGATATGGCACGATCGGATGATTTAGCAGCGGTATCATTTATTTTTCCGTTGAATGATGAACGCCAACGATATTTTGTAGATAGTCATTCTTTTGTGGGGACGAAAGGCGGCTTAGATGCTAAAATCAGCCGAGATAAAATTGATTATAGGGGCCTAGCAGAACGTGGGTATTGCACAATAACAGATAAAGACACGGGCATTATCAATCAACAACAAGTCCTCGACTATATCAAAAATCGAATTAAGACCCAGAAACTCAATGTGAAAGGAATCCTTTATGACCCTCATGCTATTTCTCTCTTGTTGAATGAGCTTGAAGAATACCCTTTGATCGAGGTGGGACAGGGAGCCAAAAGACTATCGCCACCATCAAAGGATTTTAGACTATGTGTCTATGATAAGAGGATTGTTCATGCCAATAATCCTTTACTAACGATTGCCGTAAATAATGCAATCGTCAAAGAGTTTAACGATTTAATCAGAATTGATAAGGAAAAGAACCGAGAAAAGATTGACCCTATTGTCGCTTTAATAACAGCGCATTTTGAAGCCATGTATTACTATTCTGATGATTTTGACTGGAATAGCTACTATGAAAGCGGCAATTTCACACTTTAAGCAAGGGAGGGCGAGACGAAATGAAAATCGGAAAGATCAATACGTTTTTCTTGAGAGTATGGCAGTTTATCATATTAAACTTACATACTCTTTTGTTTTTGGCTGGGCTGTTTGTGATTAATTATGCAGTCTATATAATTCATTCAGTTGCCGGGTTAATGATGACAGGCTTATTCCTCGTCCTCATTGCCATTTTATTAAACCCTAAAGAGGAAGGGAGGTAATTGAGTGGCATTCTTTCGATCTATGAATAAGCAGAGTGATGGAGAAATGAGCAGGGGAGAAAGGCAGTTTATTGATGCAGTATTAGGGCTTGATGGATTGTACTACACATCCGTCAATGCAATTAAAAATAGTGATGTTTTCACGGCCGTTCTTACCCTCGCGTCAGATATTGCGGCATCTCCGATCATGGTTACACAAAACGGGGTCGAGGAAAAGGAATCCGATTTGTTTAGGCTACTGAATGAAAAGCCCAATGAATACTATTCAGGATACTTTTTCAAGTTTATTCTCGTTGCTAATGCCTTATTAAACGGGCAATCCTATGCTGAAATCAGAAGGGACAGCGAGGGTACCCCCTTGGAGCTGATCCATTTATTGAACAGTGAAGTTTATGCTGAACAGCTGAAAGACCGTAATGAAATAGTCTACCGGTATTATCCATCCGGCGGCAAGGAAAGGACTTTAAAGCCTGAAAACGTTTTGCATATTAAATTTTTTAGCCTTGATGGTATAACCGGGGTCGGGCCATTATACAGTCTCAAGCATGAAGTTGAAAGCCAGGAGGCGGGCAAGCGCCTTGTTACCGACTTTTTCAGAAGGGGCACGAATTTAAGCGGTATTGTAAATATCAAAAAGGGGCACCTTTCCCCGGAGGCAAAGGACAACATTCGCAACGAATTCGAAAAAGCCAATTCAGGGGCCAGAAATCAGCAGCGGGTTGTTGTTCTCAGCGATAATGAGGAATTCAAACAACTTGAAATCAATACGAAGATTCTTGAAATCGTCAATAATTACACACATTCCACAAAACAAATTGCAAAAGTATTTGGTTTGCCGCCTCACAAATTGGGGATCGAGCAGGTGAACACATCGCTTGAACAAGCAAACTTGGACTATCTGACGAATACCTTATCCAATTACTTTGTGGCTATTGCCTCAGAGTTGAACTTTAAAATGTTGCCGTATCCTTTGAATTTGACAACGAAATTCCAGTTCGATACAAGGCGATTCAGGGAAACGGATGCGAAAACAAAACGGGAAAATGTCATCGCGCTTCTGCAAAACGGCATTTTTTCACTTAACAATGCGCTGGCCGAATATGGTTTCTCACCTATTCCAAACGGTGATAAACGTTTTATGAGTTTGAACTATGTTGATATCGAATTGATGGACGAAATTCAGAAAGCAAAAGCAAAGGCTCTGCCTATCCCGTCAGCAGGTAAAGGAGGTGAGGGGGATGTCTAAGGATGTAGAGATCAGAACGCAGCAGGGCGGGGCTTTAAAAGCTCATACAGAAGAAGACGGCCCCAAGGTTATCAGTGGGTACGCTTTGAAATTCGGCACCCGAAGCCATAACTTGGGCGGATTCATTGAAATGATCGACAAACGGGCTTTGGATCATACAGATTTGAGCGACGTTAGGGCGCTAATCGATCATGATCCTTCTAAAATTCTTGGCCGGGTTTCTGCCGGCACGCTCAAACTCGATGTCGATGATGTCGGGTTACGCTTTGACATTACGCTGCCGAATACACAATACGCGAATGATCTATATGAGAATATCAGGCTGGGCAATATCTCGAATTGTTCTTTCGGCTTCCTATTAGGAAAAGGCGGGGACAGCTTTACGCGAGATCAGGAAACTGGCCTGCCGTTGCGCAGTTTGCGGAACATATCTAAATTGACGGATGTCTCAGTTGTCACTTATCCAGCTTATGAAGACACTGACGTGACAATTGCAAAACGGAATTTACAGCAGTACGAGGAAAGAAACCGGAATCCGGAAAAAGAAAAGCTGCTGTTGCAGTTGGATTTATTAAAAATCGGATTGTAAAAGCACTCGAAAATCGGGTGCTTATTTTATTTGAAAAGGAGCAAACACATGTTAACTGAAAAAATTAAGGAACTACGATCACAGATTATTAAAAAACAAACGGCCATTAATACAAAAATCACAGATGCCCAAAAACGAGCAGAGGAAGACAAGTTGGACGAAGCTACAGCTCTGAAAGGTGAAATTACCTCCATGAAAGAAGAGCTTGACACCCTGCAGAAAAAGCTTGCGGAGTATGAAGAGTTAGCCGGGCTTAAGCCGGAGAATCCTGCGCCAGCTGGCGGTAAAGAAGACGACGACGAGGAGAAAAGATCACTACCTGGCGGCGAATATCGCGCAATTTTACCTGGACAAGGGAAGGAAGAAGTCAGAGCCTTTGAGGCCTTTCTTCGATCTAAAGGTGAGACACGAGACGGCCTAAAATCGGATGGGGCTGAGGCGGTTATTCCAATCGATGTGATCACCAAACCACAGCAAGAGCCGGAAGACGTTGTAGATTTAGCGGCGATCGTCAATAACGTCAATGTGACGACGGCGTCCGGGACTTATCCGGTGCTTGCAAACGCGGATACCGGTCTGGTATCTGTCGCCGAACTGGAGAAAAACCCGGAGCTGGCGAAACCAAAATTCAATAAAGTGGAGTGGAAAGTTGACACATATCGCGGTCAATTGCCTATTTCACAAGAAGCGATTGACGATTCAGGCATCGATTTAACCGCACTTGTGGCCAATCATCTGCAGCAAGTTAAACGAAATACTAAAAACGCAAAAGTCGCGGAGGTTCTTCGCTCTTTCCCTAAGAAAACAGTTACGGGAACGGATGAGATTAAACATATTTTTAATGTGGACTTAAAGCAAGCCTATGCCCGTAATATCGTAGCCACAGCCTCGGCATTCCAATTTCTTGACACCTTAAAAGACAAAAACGGCCAATATATTTTACGCCAGGACATTTCAACACCAACAGGCAAAATGTTGTTTGGCAGTCAGGTCAAAGTTGTGGATGACACAGTTTTAGGGACGAAGTCAGGCGACGCGGTCATGTTTATCGGTGACTTGAAAAGGGCTGTTTTGTTTGCAAATCGTGTGGATGCTACAGCTAAATGGATCGAAAATGAAGTTTATGGACAAGTCCTATCTCTTGCTGTGCGTTTTGATGTTAAAAAGGCAGATGGAAAAGCTGGTTACTTTGTCACAATCAATCCGCCAGCAGCAGAAACCGAAGAAAAAGCAGTCGACGTTGGAAAATAAAAAATAGAAAAGGATGAGGGATAATGGCAGATCAATTTCTAAACCAAAGTAACGGCGTGTACACTTCTGCAGAGGACGACGGCACGGGCAAACCGGTAACGCCCGTTTACTTGAAAGGCAACAGCGAAGAAAATCCTTTGTACATCAAAGGGATGCAGGGGGAACCTGGGCCGCAGGGGCCCCAAGGTCCAAAAGGCGACAAGGGGGATAAAGGAGATACTGGCCCACAAGGTCCCCAGGGAGAGCCAGGACCCCAAGGTCCGAAAGGGGACAAAGGTGATCCGGCCGTTATCGAAGAAAAAGGCATCACTCATGAAATGCTTGGTGACAACATTGTCAGAAGTAACAACATTGGCACCGGCAGTGTCATGATAGTTAACTTAAACAGTGAAGTCAAAGCGGTTTTAGATAATCTCCAAGCTCAAATTGACGAACTGAAACCAAAAACAACCGAATAATAAAAATGCTTGGGACGCCTCATAGCGTCCCTTTTTTGTTTGGGAAGGAGTGACGAGATGACGCTTGACGATTTAAAGCTTGCTATGCGTATCGATCACGAATTTGACGATCGTTTAATTCAGCAGTTAAAAGATGCTGCAGAAAATTACATCAAGGATGCGGTCACGCTTTCACCAGATCGAGAAGATTTTTTCAAAGATAATCCGAAATTTGATATGGCGGTCATGTTCTTGGTGGGGGCATGGTATGAGCAGCGTGTTTCTTCCGTTGACAAAGCTCTTCAAGAAATCCCGTTCGGCGTGACAAATTTTATACAGCAGTTCAGAGGGGCATACAAGTATGGAGTTTAGCCGGCTCAATACACGCATTTCCTTTGTTACGAGGAAAAACGGGAAGGACCCGGAATCCGGGGAAAATATTGAGCTGGTTGAGCCCTTATTTTCTTGCTGGGCCGAGGTGAGAGAACAAAAGTTAAGAGAAAAGCTTTCAACGGCTGGCACCTTTTTGGAAAACAGTATCACTTTCATTATTCGTTATCAGCAGATCAAGAAAGTAACAAACAACATGTATGTTCTTCACGATGATGAACTGTTCGAAATAAAAGACATCCTCCCAAACTCTCAGAAAAAAGACCTGATGAATGTTTTAGCGGAGAAGGTGAGCTAATGGCACGCCAGGACGACGGAACAAGAAACATCGAAAAAGAGCTAGACAAGCTTTCGAGGAAAAAGGTGAGGGCTGCGAAAGCTGCCGTTCAGGCAGGCACGGCCATTTTCGCGGAAGGTCTGGAACGAAATACGCCTATCGGACGAAACGACGGCCACAAAACGCACATGAAAGACAATGTGGTCTACTCGAAGCCCAGGGAAGACGGAGAGATTTACGCCAGTACGGGCTATGGAAAAGAAACGGCTTCCCGGCTTCATTTTTCTAACTTCGGGACGATCAAACAGCGTCCGCAGCATTTCATTGAGAGAACAGAAAATGAATATGCGGATATCGTCTTGCGAAAAGTCCAAGAGGTTTACGCAAGGGAGTTGGGACTATGATGCTGCCAATTCAGGAAGTTGAAAAGCTTCTTAGTGAAAACGAAACTCTTTCATCTTTTGTGGACAGTGCGCGCATTTTCCTGGTTTATGTACCAGAAGAGGATCAGGACATAGAAAAGGCTCCAATGATTCGGATAAATGAGCTTGAGAGCCACAGGAAAGACTATGCGGATGATAAAGCCCTAACGTTTGAGGTTGATATTCAAATAGATTTATGGACGAAAACGATCAAGGAAGCACAGCAGATTCAACCTATTATTGATCAGATCATGGCGAACAACGATTATCAGCAATATGCTTCTGCTTTTGATCGTGACCCAGATATTGCTTTGTACCGGTACGCCCGGAGATACAGGGCAACAAAATTAATCGATATTCAGAAAATATAAATTTGAAGGGATGATATGAATGGCCCGTACAGGATTAGACGGTATTCGATTTGGAGAACTTGACGAAAATGAAAAAGCTCCATCTGTACAGAGTATGCCGGGAGCAATTGAAGCAAAGTTGGACGTTGCTTCCGAACTTGCATCACTATACGCTGATGACGGTCTTTATGCTGTGAAAAGCTCTGGTGTAGGTGAAACAAAATTAGAATTAAATTTAGCTGATCTAACCACGGAAGTGAAAAGAAAACTCCTCGGTGTTACGGTTGAGGATGGTATTGAATTGTATCATAAAGACATGGAACCGCCATACGTCTGTATCACATGGCGCCAGAAACATCATGAAAAGGGCTATGTGTATTATGCTTTGTTAAAAGGGAAATTTGGCATTCCTTCTGCTGAAGGGAAGACTAAAGAGGACAAAGTAGATTTTCAAACAGATTCAATCGAAGGCCAGTTTTTGCCTCGTAAAAAAGACGGGTTGGTGTTCCTAGTTGGATATGATCAAAACAAAGATTTTTCTCTTGAGAAGTTCTACCAAAGAGCTTATGGCATAGACCCGGACAGCTCGGAAACACCGCAGGAAAGCGTTGATCTAGGAAAATAACAGGCAGCCCGTCGAGGCTGTCTTTTCATATTTTTAAAGAAGGATGGGGAACAGGATGATTAAAGCTATTTTAAGAGACTACACACAAGCGAAAGTTGATAAAGATGGAAATATTATTGAAGTGCCGGAAAAGATTTATATTAAGCCGTTTGTAACTTCTAGACACGTATACAGAGCATTGGAAATACATGCAACGGCAGAAGAATCGGGAATGTCTGAATTTGAACAAATGGAAGAAATGCTGCATTACGTGGTTGAGTTATTTAACAATCAATTCACTTTTGATGACATTTTAGATGGTGTCTTGTCTGATGATTTAGCTGACTGGATGCAAGACATTTTCAAACAGGTTATGGCGAAAGATGAAAAAAAGGGAAAGTTAAAAAAGAAGGCGTTGGACGCTCAGAAATAAAAGGCGAGAATCTGACCTATCGGGATTACCTGAATCAAATGAAAAAGTTATATACTGATCTGATGGAAAACGGTTATAAACTTCATGAAATTGATGAAATGGATATCCACCGATTCTTTGAACTTGCCGATTTCAAATACGAAGAAGAAAACAAACTTGTGCCAGCTTACCGGATATTTGGCGTGACTTTATAAAGAGTGTCGATTCAAGACGCTCTTTTTGGCGTGCAAAATTTAAAGAAAGGAGGATAACCATTTGGCGACAGAAGGTAGACCGATAGGGAATTTGGTCATTAACACAACCCTAGATGATGCCGGTGTTAATAGAGGAATTACTGGGCTCCGGAACAATCTGAAAACAGCGAGAACAGCAACAAAGGCAACTGTCCAGGAATTTAAATCCATGGGCGATGAACTTACAGCCAGTAAGAAGAAGGTCGAGGGCTTATCAAATGAGCTATCTATTCAAGAAAAGATAGTAGAAGAATACCGAAAAGCCTATGAAAAACAGGTTGAACAATATGGCGAGGGTTCGCAGCAGGCTCAAAAATACGCGCAGCGGCTTAACACGCAAATTCAGTCCTATCACTCACTAGAAGGATCTTTGCGGCGTGCTCAAATGCAATACCAACAGCTCGAACGGGCGCAACAAGAAGCCAGCCAAAGTTCTGACAATATGGCAGAGAGCCAGCGTGAAATCGGAGCTGCCAGCGTCAGCGTGAGCGGAAAAGTGTCTAAATTCTCATCTTTTATCAAAGTGGGATTGGTCAGCGCTTTGTCTGCCGGTGTTGCAGGAGTTGCCGGTTTAACGGCAGCGATTGGATCATTAGGGGCCAAAATGTCATTGGATGCTCAGAAATCACAAGGTGAATTCCGCGCTCAGTTGGGTCTAACCAAAGAGGAAGCCCAATCATTGACGCAATCGGCGACAAGTGTATGGAAAGATGGCTTTGGCGACAACATGGATGTTGTTAAGGATGCCATTAAACAGGTGAGGCAAAATATCAGGGGCTTGAGCGATAAGGACCTGAAAGATGTCACCAAAGGCGCGATCATACTTTCAGAAACCTTTGACGCGGATGTAAACGAGGTAACCCGGGCTGGTAACAATATTATGAAAGGCTTCGGCGTTGAGAGCAAAAAGGCATTTGATCTAATGACCTATGGGGCACAAAACGGCCTGAACTTCTCAAATGAATTGTTCGACAACCTTTCAGAGTATGGCCCTTTATTCGCTAAAATGGGCTTTTCTGCTGAGGAGTATTTTCAGCTTTTAAAGAAAGGCACGGACGCTGGGGTTTACAATCTTGATTACATTAACGATGTCATGAAAGAATTTCAGATCAGAGTCAAAGACGGATCGAAATCGACAAGCGAAGCAATGGCCCAAATGTCCGGCAGCACCCAAAAGGTATGGCAAAATTTCCTTAAAGGTAAGGGCACAGTAAAGGACGTTTCTAACGCGGTTCTTGGCGAATTGAAAGGCATGAAAGACCAAGTGGCGGCCAATAACATCGGGGTTGCCTTATACGGTACGAAATGGGAAGACCTTGAGGCCGATGCGATGTATGCCCTTGGTGGCATTAATGGAAAAATTGGCGATATTGACGGGGCGACGAAAAAAGCCGGCCAATCTTTACAGGATAACTTTGGTGACCGTCTTAAAAAGTTAGGGCGCTCGGCTCTTTCAGCCCTGCAGCCAATAGGTAACGGAATCCTGGACATTTTAGAACCCGTTATGTCCGGCTTAGAAAATAAGATGAAGAGCCTTGAACCTGCAATGAAGAATATTGCCAACACCGGCGGCAATTTAAAGACTATTTTTTCGGGAATTACAGATATCTTTAACGGTGATACAGCGAAGGGCGCGAACACTCTTAAAGATTTTCTACCTCCTTCCACGGTTCAATTTATTGTTACGGGCATTAACAATATAAAAATAGCCTTTGCCGGTTTTAAGCAGCAAGTACAGCCCATAATCACAAGTGTAAAAGCTGGTTTTGCTGCAATGACTCCGGTTTTTTCAACTCTCGGAAACATTGCAAAAAGCATGTTTGTAACACTCGGTCCAATCATTCAGCAGGCGATTTCAGGCGTACTCTCCTTTATTAATCAATTAGCCGTTCAATGGAAGGAGTTTTGGCAGCAAAACGGTGCAGTCATATCTCAAGCCCTGCAAAATGTCTGGTCAGTGGTTCAATTTATCTTGCCTCTTGTGGTCGGCATTGTCCAATCTGTTTGGAGTAATATTTCCGGCATAGTCAGCGGTGCTCTTTCTGTCATCCAAGGGGTTATCGTCTTTTTTTCTGGCCTTTTGACAGGTAACTTCGAAAAAATGTGGGAAGGTATTAAACAAATTTTCTCCGGCGCCGTAAAATTTGTCTGGAACTTCATAAGTCTTTCATTTTTCGGGAAGATCTTAGGCGGCGCAAAGGCTTTAGGTGCTGGCTTGAAAGGTATTTTCCCGAAGATGTGGGGCTGGATCAAAAACACGTTTAAAGATGGTGTAGCGAATGCCGTAAAATTGTTCGGGTCCTTAAAAGATAAGGGATTTCAACTTGTCGGACAAATGAAAGACGGGATCATCAAGAAATTTTGGGACATCGTAGACGGAGCCAAGGCCTTGCCAAAAAGAATGGGTGACGGCATCAAGAACATGGCAGGTAAAGCCATGGGAGGGATCAAGCATTTAGCTAATAAAATGTTTGATGGGCTCGGCGGAGTCGTAAACGGCGTCATTGGCGGCGTTAACTGGGTTCTTGGAAAAATCGGCGTTGACAAAAAGAACCAAATTCCAAAATGGGAAGTTCCCCATTATGAAAAAGGTACGAGCGGTCACCCCGGTGGTTTAGCTGTCTTGGGCGATGGTTATAAACACGAGCCCTTTATAACACCTGATGGACAAATAGGCATTAGCCCAAATGTTCCCACCCTTATGAACCTGCCGCGCGGCACCCAAGTAATAGGCGGGGATGATGCTGAAAAAATGTTTGGCGGTAAAGTCCCGTTCTATAAAGATGGAACCGGCGGGAACTGGTTCACACAATTAGGGGACAAAATTAAAGGGCTGGCTATTGACGTATTTGATTATACTACTAATCCTGGAAAGCTACTAAATACCATATTAGACAAGCTCGGCGTGAGTGCCCCTAAAATGGCTGGAGGTTTTGGTAAAATCGCCAGTAGCGGGTTCACTTTCATAAAGGTTAAAGCCGTATCGTTTCTAAAAAATATGATGGCCGATTTCACTTCCTCTTTTAAAGGAGAAGGTGGATCGAAGGCCGTCAAGAAATGGGTTGCCCAAGCTTTGGCTATTAAAGGGATGGATTCAACATACGCGAAAGCGTTAGAAACCATCGCTATGAAGGAATCCGGGGGCAACCCGAACGTAGTCAATACTTGGGATTCTAACGCGAAGGCCGGTCATCCGTCGCAAGGACTCATGCAGTTTATTCCTAGTACATTCAACGCCTACAAAGAAAAAGGATACGGAAATATCAAAAATCCAGTCCATCAAGTCTTAGCGGCGATCAACTACCTAAATAAAAGGTATGGCGGCATTATGAACCATCCCGGATTAAAATCAATGGCGCGCGGCGGCCGTTACATTGGCTATGACCAAGGAGGCTTGATTACCCGGGATCATATGGCCGAGGTCCATAGAGGGGAAATGCTTCTGCCTTTGCGGCGGTTCAGACGCAGCCAGGCTCACAAAGTGCTAAGTCAGGCCAGCTCAATGGTCGGGTACAATCCGGGTCCGCAGCAAACCATCATACAACATGACAACAGTGCGGAAATCGCGGAGTTGAAAAAACAAAATGCGATACTCACGAATAAGCTTGATACAATGATCAGCTTGATGGCTCAGTTTGTGGAAAAAGAGCTAGTCGTTCCCGTGGATAAGCTAACCAAGCAGCAAAACAAGGCATACATGAAGAAATACAAGCAAAAAATCGTTCTGGCGGGGGTGAATGAATGAGGGGCTATGATCTGATCATATTTGATAAACGGTTAAGCGAGCACATTAAAGGTGTCTCGCTTTCTTCTTTTATTCCGGAGTCACCCAAATTTGAAAGGAAGCTGCCGACGTCTCATCCCTTAAGAAACGGAATTCCAATGCCTCTTAAAAACAATATGGGGCGCTATACGGAAAGAAAAATCACACTTAAGATCACTGTGGAGGCGAGCAATTCGCAGCAATTCCATTTAAAAAGGGATGCCTTATATAAGCTTTTTGTACAAGAAGACCCGTATTATGTGATATACACATGGCAGCCTTTGAAAAGATGGCTCGTAACATGTGATGATGTATTCTCCGTTTTTCAAGAGAACGGGAAAACATGGCAAGAAGTTGAGATATCTTTGACAGCCATTCAAGGAGTGGCGGAGTCAGTCTATAACAGCCAGGCTTCTTTTAATCTGATAGATAATAAATTTCATTTTGGCATGAATATAGGCATGGTCGATAATCCTTCCTATTCATTTGTAGACAAAAAAAGCTTTGAGGTGTATAACCTCGGAGATATTACCCTGTCCCACGTTGATCATAATTATCAAGTGGAAATGTATATCGAAGGTAAAGACGTTTCAATCTTAAACGAAACGACCGGGGAAAGCGTCACCCTGCTTGGGCAACAGTCTAAAAAAAATCAATTGACTCTTTTAATGCCATATATCATAAACGGATCGAAAGTCATCAATACAAAGGGGCGTTTCCCAACACTTAAACCAGGCAAAAACAAATTCAGAATAAACGGTGCGACAAGCAGCAACATCAAATTTATTACTCACTTTTATTACAAGTAGAAAGGGGGCGGCTCCTATTGAACCAAATGTATGTCCTGGATAAAACGACAAATCAAAAATACGAAATGATGTACGTAGAGCCGAAGGTCAATGATGGGATTGACGGCAAGAAAGACTTGAGCTTTTCAATTGAGTTAAACAAAGACAATCGGATTCCTTTTAACGCTTTGGTCGGCCGTAATTTTATTGTGATAGATGAAGCAGTCCATAAAAGCCAGCGGTATTTTATTAATGCGCCAAATCTCAAACAAGAAGGCGGCCAGGTCACCAAGGATATTACAGCAACTCATATCTATGTTTTTCGGTTGGGTAAATGGCTTATACCTGATACGATCCAAGGAACAAAATCGCTTGACGAAGCTTTGTCCCACGCATTGAAGGGCAGCGGCTTTTCTTACAAAATCATGGACGACGCCAAAAAAATATCTCCTAAAAAGCTTGAGAGCTTCGGAAATAAGTATTCTATTGAGCTGATGGACGATATTATTTCAAGTTATGGCGTTGAAATCGATGTCGATAATACGATGATTTACGTCTATAAAAAAATGGGGAAAAAGATCGTCAAAACCCTGGATTCTTCCGTCAATTTAACCTCTTTGCACATCAACATGTCGGAAGACAATACGACGACAAGGATCAAGGGATACGGGAAGAAAAGAGAAGAAAAGGATATCCTGAGTGATCAATCGATTACCTATGAATCCAAGACAGGGGAATGGTCTTATGATAGCTCATTAAATGCAGATTTTACCAAAAAAATAGGGGCCACTTTTTCTTTTTCATTTACGGGAACAGGATTTAAATTTAAAACGCTTGTCTCCAAGTTGGGCGGAAAATGGGAATTTAAAATTGATGATCAAACCAAAACTATTACGACCTATCAGGATTCCGAACCGTCCGAGAAATCATTTGATGTCATTCGTGGGTTAGATAGCAAAAAGCATAAAGTGGTGGCGACATTTAAGGGTAAGGACAGCAAGAACCCCAATACAAAGGGTTCAAAGGGCGCTAATCCTCTTATGTATTTGTTGCGCGGGAATATGATCGACATTTATCGATCCTTTAAAAGTGAGGACGAACAGTATGTTTTTCCGCCTGTCACTTATATTCATCCCGAAGAAAAGAATTTTCTGATTGAGGGGCAGCCTTCCTGGGCTACAACGGTAACAGACGAATCAATCACCACGGAAGCCGATATGATGAAAGTTTTGAAAGAAAAGGTAAACCCTTATCCAACAGTGACCTTTGAGGTGGACTATGAAGAATTGTTACATGCAGCATTGAAAGGCATAGAAGACCAAGTGACCAAAGGGGATACTATTCACGTATTGGCGGACACCGAATTGAATGGCATTACATTCGAGGATGACATTCGCGTGACCAAAGTCTCCTATAACCCCTTGGATTCTACGGAAGCTCCAGAACTGACGATCGACGGCGGAGAAAAGGACCCTGTCGATCTGCAGGTTGAGCAGAAAAAGAGAATAAAAGATCAGCAGCGTTACATTAACGACCAAAAGAAATTTGTTGAATCTGAAATTTTGGCCGCCAAAAAAGACCTGCAGCTTGCGATTGGAGAGACAAAGAACTCTTTAGATAGCATACCGAATACATTTTCATATCCTTTGAGATTTACAAAAGGAGCGTGGCAAGTGACTACGTCAGATGCTTCTGTTTCGATCGAAGGCAATACGCTGCTTCTTGAAACTGATGACGAAATTACGATGAAATATGCGTCCGCGGAAACCTCATCCATCATGAAGCAAAACGGAATTTTTGCGGCAATAGAACAGCATGAAATAAATCATGATCAATATATCCTCACTTTCTTCCAGAATGGTAAAGAAATAGAACCTTTAAGCGCTCCAGCCGATTCGAAAGTGACGGTCATGATTATAGGATTTATAGGAAGGTGATACGCCTTGTACAAGCTCACGAAAAGTCATGAAGTGACACCAAATTCGAACCTTTTTTCGATTCTTGACCGAAACGCAACATTAACGGAAAATGCACTTAACGACAATATCAGGGCATTAAATTCTCATAAGGAAGCCAAAAAAGCCCATACGTCAGAACAAATCTCACATCATAGTGGATTGACAGTTTCACAAGAGATTGAAACAGGTAAAGCACGGCTCAGAAATTTAGTGCTCAATGCCGATGGAACGAACATAAAAGAAGTTGTTGACGCGCGTGTTGATCGTAAGGGAACAATTTACCCGACTTTATGGGACCGTCTGGCTGCAGACGGGCAGTATATTGAAACGAGATTTAACTTTAAAAATGCGCTTAACTATGG
>NZ_JASGCA010000011.1:0-158010 GCF_030449715.1 Bacillus sp. LB7 | reverse complement strand
TCGTCGAAAAAATAGAACAAAATGGACAAAAATAGGTCGGATCATAGAAATCCGACCTATTTTGTCAACGGTCTGAAGCCATGGCAGACGCCATGGCTTTTTCATATTACTTGTCCAAAAATGAAGAAAGCATCCAAATTTGCTTATCAATTTCCTCTGTCAGGGCGATATAAAGGTCAGCGGTAGAATGGTCTGATTTGTCTTCCGCCAGTTCTATGGTATGCTGAATTTCATCGCGGATTTGACGGTAATCGCTGACAAGTGCGGAAACCATTTCTTCGGCCGTTTTTTCGGATCCGTTTTCCTCGATTGTGCCGTGGTCAAGGTATTCTTTCATTGTGGCGAGCGGCTGTCCGCCGATGGCCAGCAAACGTTCCGCGACCACATCTGCTGTTTCTGCGGCATGGTTGTAAAGCTCTTCGAATTTTTCATGAAGGGTAAAGAACTGCGGCCCTTTTACATACCAGTGAAAACGGTGAAGCTTCGTGTAGAGGATGAACCAGTTGGACAAATTTGTATTCATTGAGTTTTCAAGTACAGGATTTTGCTGTTTTAATTGTTGAGAGATCATGTGATATTTCCTCCTCGTGTTTTTCATTTGTTAATTATATTATAACAAATACAAAATTAAAATCAATACTAAATTATAATTATTTTAAATAACCTTTTTTAAACAAATTTTTTATGACCGCGTGTTCCCAAATCCGCCATGGCAGAGCGTTGTGGAGGAGGATCAGGAGGCGGACGCCCCTGCCGATCGGATAGCGCAGTCTGTTCAGCCGCTTTTTTACCGCGAGGCGGCAGATCAGGTCAGCCACATCATCAGGGTTTCCGTAATGTTTGCGGCCAGCCGCAATATAGGCGGAGATCCGCTCAAAATATGTACTGTACCGTGATTCAGCTTCAGGAGCAGTGACTTGGGCGGCAAACGATGTCTCCCAAATCGCCGTCTGATACGATCCCGGCTGGACGACGGCCACATCGATCCCGAATGGGCGGAGTTCGAGGCGGAGGCTTTCTGAAAAGCCTTCAACCGCATGCTTTGATGAAGCATATGCCGAGAAAGCGGGGAAAGCGATTCGCCCGCTGATGCTGCTCAAATTAATGATTTTGGCGCCGCCGTGTTTCTTCATATAAGGTAGGACCGCTTTCGTTACCGCCATCAGGCCGAAAACATTTGTCTCATACTGTTTTCTGTAGTCGTCAAGAGAGAGCTCTTCAGCAAATCCGCCGTATGCCGTTCCTGCATTATTGACGAGAACGTCTATCTGTCCGTACCGTTTCAGCTCATCGGTAAATGATGAAATCGATTGTTCGTTTGTGACGTCTAGTTCAGCGACGGCAATCGATGAATCGATTGAAAGCTCGGCTATGCGGTTCCGCAAAGCTTCCGCTTTTTCTGGATGGCGCGCCGTTGCGATGACGAAATGAGTGCCGGCGAGTTTTAAAGCGGTCAATAAACCAAATCCGCTCGTCGCGCCTGTTACGATGGCGATTTTATTATTCAATGAGTTTCCTCCATTCAAAATTTTGGCTTGTTGACAAAAAAAGGCTTGTCAGCGGCAGTTTATCATTGATAAAATTTAAAAAGTGCTAAAAGACCTATTTTTTATAAAAACGCAAGAGAGAAAGAAGGCAGGGTGACACGATGAATGTTAAACGATCCCTCCTGTTCATTATTGTACTATGTCTGACGCTGTTTTTTCATAGCTCGGCTCAAGCAGGAGAAAAAAACAAACCGGAAATTAAAAGCGTTTCCGCCATATTGATCGATGGGAAATCGGGGCAGGTCCTCTATGAAAAAAACAGCCGCAAAAAAATGTACCCGGCCAGCATTACAAAAATTTCCACGGCGATTTATGCAATAGAAAACGGAAATTTAGAAGATCGTGTGAAAGTCAGCAAAAATGCCGCTCAAACGGAAGGATCAAGCGTATATCTGGAAGCGGGGGAGTCGGTTCCATTAAAACGGCTGCTCCAAGGGCTTTTGATGAATTCGGGAAATGACGCAGGAACGGCGATCGCCGAACATGTCAGCGGAAGCGTGAAACAGTTTGCGGATGATGTGAACGCGTTTATTGCTGAGCATGCCGGAGTGCATGACACTCATTTTGTGAATCCTCACGGACTGTTTGACAAAAATCATTATACGACGTCCGCCGACATGGCGAGAATTACCCAGTACGCCATGAAAAACAAAACGTTTCGAGCGCTTTTTTCAGAAAAGCAAACGGCTTGGCACGGACAGACGTGGGACACGATGCTGAAAAACCATCACCGAATGCTGACAGGTGAGATTCCTTACAAAGGAATAACCGGCGGCAAAACAGGGTTTGTGGATGAATCAAAGCATACCCTTGTCACGACGGCAACGCGGGGCAGCCTTGATTTAATCGCCGTCGTCATGAAGGCCGATAGCAAGAAAATGATGTACAGCGATACAAAAACGCTTCTGGATGAAGGATTTCACAATTACGAGACACAAGAACTCAAAAAGGGAGAGGCGTTTACCGACCAGAACGGGACGAGCCATGAGCTGAAAAACCCTTTATACGTGACGAAAAAGAAAGGCGAAGCCCTGAGTGAAAATGTAGACAGCGACGGAATCCTTAACATTAAAGGGGAGGACGGCAGGCTGCTTCAGGCTTTGCAAATCGCAGAACCTTTCAGCGCGGAAATAGCAAGCGGCACAGGTGGTGTTCACGGCCAGCCGCAAAGTAAAGGCGGATTGTTTTTATTTGTGTTCGGCCTAATCGGTTTATTGACGGCCAGCTATGCGGTCAAACGGATGAGGCAGCTGTAATATGATTAGGGAAGAGGCGCGCCGGCTCACAAGCCGGCCGTTTTTTATTTGCCCTGAAAAGGCAAATTTATCTTATAATGGAAACAAGCCAATGAAAGGGGACGGGAATAATGACATTTCATCAACTTAAAGATACGTGGGATCTCGAGGTTTTCTTTAAAGGCGGGAGCGGCTCCGCCGAGTTCCGTCAATATTTAAATGAGATTAAAGCACTGCTTTCAACTTTTAAACGCTCTGCCGAGGCTCTTACCGTTTCAAAAAGCAGCCTTGATGAATTGAAAGAAACCTTGGCGCTTTTTGAAACAATTGATGTTAAAATCCGCGAAGCAGACGCTTTTGTCGGATGTCTCCAAGCCCAGGACACCGCGGATTTAAAGGCGAATGCCCTTAATTTTGAAGTCACCCAGCTCGCTGCCGATGCGCAGAAGGCGCTGGTCGTGCTTGACAGCAAATTTGCCGTTGTCCCAAATGAAGAATGGGAAGCGCTTCTACAAGATGAAGGCCTTTCCGATATCGCTTATATTTTGAATGAAAGAAGGGAGCGGGTAACGGAAAAGCTTAGTTCCGAACAGGAAACATTGATTCAAGGCTTGTCTGTTGACGGATATCATGCCTGGGGCGATATGTACGACAGCATCGTCGACCAAATTCAAATTCCGTATGAAGAAGATGGCGAGACGAAAATTTTGTCTGTCGGACAAGCGCAGAACCTGACATCTAAACCTGACAGAAAGATCCGCCGCTCCGTATCGGAAAATTTGGACCACGGCTGGGAACAGCACGCTGATTTGCTCAGCAGCACGCTGAATCACCTCGCCGGTTTCAGACTGAACGTCTATGAGGCAAGAGGCTGGGACAATGTATTGAAAGAACCGCTGAACATCAACCGCATGAAGCAGGAAACCCTTGATGTCATGTGGCAGGTCATCATTGATCATAAAAAGCCGTTTGCAGACTATCTTTCCCGGAAGGCGTCTGTGCTCGGGCTGATTAAACTGAGCTGGTATGACGTCGAAGCGCCGCTCGGTTCAGCGGCAAAGGAATATTCGTATCAAGAGGCAGCCGCTTTTATTACCGGGCAGTTTAAAACGTTTGGAAAAAAGCTCTCCTCCTTTGCCGAAAAAGCGCTCAGAGACAGATGGGTTGAAGCTGAGGACAGGGGAGGCAAACGCCCGGGCGGCTTTTGCGCCAATTTTCCTGACAGCGGGGAATCGAGAATATTTATGACATTTGCAGGAAGCCAGTCAAACGTGTCCACGCTGGCGCATGAGCTTGGCCATGCCTTTCATCAGGAATCCATGCTGGACGTCAGGCCGCTGAACAGGGCGTACGCGATGAACGTGGCGGAAACAGCGTCCACTTTTGCAGAAATGATCGTGGCTGATGCGGCATTAAAACAAGCCGGTTCAGACGAAGAAAAACTCGTCCTTCTGGAAGATAAGGTTCAGCGAAGCGTCGCCTTTTTTATGAACATTCACGCAAGATTCCTATTTGAAACCCGCTTTTACGATGAACGAAAAAACGGCGTCGTATCCGCCGGAAGGCTGAACGAGCTGATGGAAGAAGCTCAGAAAGAAGCGTTTTGCGGAGCGCTTGGCGAGTATCATCCGTACTTTTGGGCATCAAAGCTTCATTTTTATATTACGTCTATCCCGTTCTACAATTTTCCTTATACGTTCGGCTACTTGTTTTCACTTGGCATTTACGCGCAAGCGCTGAAAGAGGGAGCGGCATTTGAAGAAAAATATATTGCGCTCTTAAAAGATACAGCCTCCATGTCTGTTGAGGAACTGGCGATGAAGCATCTCGGCGCCGATCTGACAAAGCGGGATTTTTGGGAAGCGGCCATTCAGCCGGCTGTCCGCGATGCAGAAGCATTGTTAGCGATGATATAAAGCCTTCCGCTAAGAGATTGAATGAGTTTCCGCAAAGTGGACATAGCTAAGGATAATGTGCATAGAGGAGTTGAACGGTATGAACCTATTTCGGATGGCCGTTATCGCTCTTGTCATGATCCTAGTGACCGGCTGCCGTTCAATAGCGGAAGAACATGCTGAAGGTAAGGAGGCCGTTCCCGATAACGCCCCTGTTTCAGATGTGGAAAGCGTGCCTTACGCTGCATTTGCATTGGAAGTGAACTATGGCCGTGGAAAGCACAATACGTTTGAAGCCGTATACGACAAACAGGAGCGGGAAAAAGCATCGATTAAAGACCGCCTGAACGGAGCGAACCGCGAAGGGGAAGAAGCTTTAAACGAAATGAAAATGGTTTTAAGCGAACTTTCGATCGCCAAATCCGATTCAAAGCAGGACGTGATCAGCAATGTGCTTGAGGCTTTCAATCTTGATGAGCGATATGACCGGTTTCATCTGCGGGTGAAATGGCCGGATGGTACGTCAAGAATCTATCACGGAAAATAAGCAAAAGAGCATTTCCAACGGAGGAAATGCTCTTTTTTGCTTACGATTTTAAAAAGTATTTTTCGATGTCATCAAGGAACAGATACGCTGCTTTGACACCGCCGGCCGTCGTCCAGATCGCATCGTCGACTTCGTGGGCGTTTCCGGTTTTTACAGCGTTCAATTTTTTCCAAAGCGGATCGCTTGTCCAATCGTTTTGCCATGTTTCTGCGTCTTTTTTGCTTTCCACAGGTTTATATGTGAAATAGAACAGGACATCTCCGTCCATCTCAGGAATCGATTCCTTGTTTTCCGTCATAAAAGCAAACTTATCGTCTTGTTTTGCAAACAGCTTTTCCTGTTTTTCAGGGAAATTGAAGCCCAGTTGCTGCAAAATGATCCCAGGGAATGAATCTTTATAATAAATTCTTGATTGGCCGGCCATAAATCTGACAACTGAGACCTGCTTCTTCTTTTGTTCGCCGAGTTTATCGCTTAATTCGCTGACTTTTTTATCGAAATCTTTTAAAATTTCTTTGCCTTTCTCCTCTTTATTTACAGCTTTTGCATAGAGGGAAAAGTTGTCCTTCCATTCGCCGCGGAGCGTTTCAGAGAAAACGGTCGGAGCGATTTTTTCCAGCTTGTCGTAGATTTTTTCTTGTCTCATTTTATTGCCGATGATTAAATCTGGCTTCAGTTCGGCAATCGCCTCAATGTTTGGCTCGCCTTCAAGACCAACCACTTTGACGCCTTTCATGTCATTTTTAATATGATTATACCAAGGATCGCCTGTCCAGGATTTAACTGCGCCCACTGGCTTAATTCCCAATTTCAGCAACGCTTCTGTTCCTTCATTTGTCAGTACGACAACCCTTTTTGGATTGGCCGGGATCTGATCCTCTGTACCCATAGCGTGTTTAACGGTTATCACCTTTTTATTGTCTTCGCCTTTTGAAGAGTCTTCTTTACCGCCGCTGCATGCCGCAAGAAGTGAAATCGCTAACATAGCGATGAAACCAAGCATTGTCCGTTTTTTCATGTTTGTCCTCCTCAGAATGTTGTTGTTCAACATGATCATAATTTTCAGCAGGAATTTTGTCAATTGTTAATTGAAAATGATTTTCAAGATCAGTGATATCTGATACAATAACCGTAGATGTTTCGAGTCAAACTAGGAGAATTTTAATCTATGCTCTTAAGAACGAATAAATATAGAACAATCGTACTGCTGTCCTTTATTTTGCTTTTGATTGCCGCACTTTGCGCAAGTGTCGTATACGGCTATACGAATACGTCGTGGTCTGTGGCTTATAAGGCGTTCACCGATTTCAGCGGATCCAATGAACATCTTGTGCTGAGAAATGTGCGTCTGCCGCGCGCGCTGATTGCCGCAACTGTGGGGGCTTCCCTCGGGGTTGCCGGGGCATTGATGCAAGCGATGACTAAAAATCCTCTGGCGGAACCCGGTATATTCGGTATCAACGCCGGAGCCGGCTTTTTTGTTGTGTGCTCTCTGTTTTTCTTTCATGTCGGCTCGCTTCAGGCGATCGCCTGGATCTCGTTTTTGGGGGCTGCCGCTACCGCTTTAATCGTCTATTTTGTCGGTTCCCTTGGCAGGGAAGGTTTGACTCCGGTGAAGCTGACGCTTGCGGGGGCAGCGATGTCAGCAATGTTTTCATCGCTGACTCAAGGGTTGCTTTCTGTTAATGAGGCGGCGCTCGAACAGGCGCTGTTTTGGCTCGCCGGCTCTGTCCAGGGACGCGACCTGAGCCTATTGACGACCGTCCTTCCATATATCGTTCCGGCATTCATCATCAGCTTTCTGCTTGGATCTAAAATCAATGTCTTAACGATGGGGGAAGATGTGGCCAAAAGCCTCGGCCAGAAAACATGGCTGATCAAAGCGCTGATGGCGTTGGCGATTATCCTGCTTGCCGGCGGTTCTGTCGCTGTTGCCGGACCGATCGTCTTCGTCGGGCTTGTCATACCGCATTTTGCGAAATTTATTGTCGGCAATGACCACCGCTGGATACTTCCGTATTGTGCCGTACTGGGCGCAATATTGCTTGTCTTCGCTGATATCGGCGCCAGATACCTGATTATGCCTGAAGAGGTGCCGGTCGGCGTCATGACGGCCATCATCGGAACACCCCTCTTTGTGTATGTTGCGAGAAGGGGGTTCCAAAATTGAAGAATTATCGCAAACTGAGGATTGGAAAAGGAAGCATCTCATTTTTAATCGGACGAAAGGCGTTGCTTTCATTCATCATCTTAGCGCTGCTGACAGCTTGTGCAATCGTCTTTAGCGCCGGTATCGGCGAGCGTTTTATTTATCCGGGTGAAGTCGCGAAAACATTTCTCGGCCTGGGAAATCCGGCGGATGAGCTGATCATCATGTCTTTCAGAATGCCGCGGATTTTGGTGGCTTTGTTTGCGGGAATCTGTCTGGCGGCAGCCGGCTCGATCCTGCAAGGGCTCATCCGCAACCCGCTTGCTTCCCCTGACATCATCGGTGTGACGGGTGGGGCATCTGTCGCTGTTGTCTTGTTTTTAATGCTGTTTTCAGATAAAAGCAATGCGCTGATCGTCAGCATCAGCTGGCTCCCTGTCGCCGCATTTGTCGGCGCGGCGCTTGCCGGAATGATCGTCTATTTTCTGTCCTATAAAAACGGCGCCTCAACCTTTCGGCTCGTGCTGATCGGGATTGGTTTTTCAATGCTTGCCAAGTCCTTGACGACATTGTTTATGATCAAAGGACCGATATACAGAACATCTCAGGCAAACGTTTGGATTACCGGATCAGTATATGGTTCCAACTGGCAGGATGTGAATATTTTAATCCCGGTTGCGCTTGTCCTCCTGCTGATTTGCGTCATCTCCGCCAGAAACGTCAACATTCAGACGCTCGGCGAGGAGCTTGCGACAGGCGTGGGAAGCTCTGTTCAGCGGAATCGCTTTTTGCTCCTGCTTTTGAGCACCGCTTTTGCCGGAATCGCCGTCGCGTTTTCTGGAACGATCGGATTTGTCGGTTTGATGGCCCCGCATATCGCAAGAAGGCTTGTCGGTTCATCATTCGGCGCCCTCTTGCCGGTTGCCGCGCTGATCGGAGGATTGCTTGTGCTGATTGCCGACATCATCGGACGCACGCTTTTTTCTCCCGTTGAAGTGCCTGCCGGTGTGTTTACTGCAGCGATAGGCGCCCCTTACTTTATCTACTTGCTGTATAAAAGCAGAAACCAATAAAAGGAGAGATTTCATTTATGAGTGCCATTTCAACAGAAACGTTAAGCTTAGGTTATGGAGAAACAATCATTATTGATGAGTTAAACTTAACGATCCCAAAAGGTGAAATCACCGTATTTATCGGCAGCAACGGCTGCGGTAAGTCGACTCTCCTTCGGTCTCTCGCACGTTTAATGAAGCCAAAGGGCGGTTCAGTGCTTCTCGAAGGCAGCTCCATCGCCAAACTTCCGACGAAAGAAGTGGCAAAGGAGCTGGCCATTCTGCCTCAAGGCCCTTCGGCTCCGGAAGGCCTGACCGTTCTCCAGCTCGTTAAGCAGGGGCGGTATCCTTATCAAAACTGGCTGAAGCAATGGTCGGCGGAAGATGAAGAGGCCGTGCAAAAGGCTTTGAAAGCGACAAGAATGGAAGAACTGGCCGAGCGCACAGTCGATTCCTTGTCCGGAGGCCAGCGGCAGCGCGCCTGGATCGCGATGACGCTCGCTCAGGAAACGGATATCATTTTACTGGATGAACCGACGACATACTTGGATATGACGCATCAAATTGAAATTCTGGACCTTTTGTTTGAATTAAATGAACACGAAAAGCGCACGATCGTGATGGTGCTGCACGATTTGAACCTTGCCTGCCGCTACGCCCACCACCTCGTCGCGATTAAAGACAAAAAGATATATGCCGAAGGCCGGCCTGAATCCATTATCAACTGCAAGCTTGTGCAGGACGTTTTTGAAATGGACTGCGAAGTGACGAAAGATCCGCTTTTCGGAACCCCGCACTGCATTCCGTACGGAAGAGGAAGATGCATCGTCCAGCAGGTGGTTCAGTCCCATGCTTAATTTAACAAAAGAGGAGCTTGAGTCATTGCTTCGTTTTCGCCTAGGAACGAAGCAGACCGGCTCCTTATTCTCTGTTAAAGGAAACATGCTCCTTGATGAGGATTTTTTAGAACGTTATGTAGAAGATATGAAAGACAGGCTGAACGCTCCGAATCAAAAAGTTGCGGCTTCGATGCTCGTCAAGCGCAGCGGGATGCTTGCTGCGCTGCATTTCTATCTGTTTACGGTTTGCGGAAAACGCTTGCCAGCCGCTCCCGCTTCCGTATCGTGGGAGATAGAAGCCGATGATCAAGGGTGGACGCCGTCGTTTTATTTTCACAAAGGTGCTGAGCTTATCGAAGCGGATCGCACCGAAGAACTGAAAAAATTGACCGAGGATATCTTCAGGCGCCATCTTGGCGCCCTGATCGCGGCCTGTCGGCGGACATTTTTGATTTCAAAGCATATTCTTTGGGAAAATATTGCGGTTTATCTGTATTGGATGTATGACACGCTTCTGGAAGATCCGAAGCTCAAGGCGCGGGCGGCGCAAGATTTTCATTTTCTTCTTTATGAAGCTGAGCCCGGCCTTTTTGAAGAAGGGGCTGACGAAAACCCTCTCAAAAGGTTTTATCCCAGACAGGACGCGGAGGATCGGACACGCACGACTTGCTGTCTGTATTATGCAACAGACAAAAACGGCGTCAAATGCAGGACATGCCCGAGAAATAAACGTAAAGAAAGGGTGTCGTGAGTGGAAAAACTAAAGGAGCAGCTGGACGGACTTGTTGAGAAATATACGGAACTGCTTTTAGGCGAAACGGACGAAGAACTGAAAGAACAGGTGAAGATGTGGATCATCTACAGCCATATCGCCAAAAGCATGCCGCCCCTCGCCAAGCATTGGAACGGAGCTTATCCGGATGCGAAGCAGGAGATAAAAGAAGTCATCCGCCAGATTAAAGAACGAAATGAAGCGCACCGAGCGGCTAATCAAAAAAAATAAGCAGGGAGACTCCTCTGCTTATTTTTTGTTTATTGGTTTTGCTGATATGGCGACTGGTCTTGCAATGTAGAATGGAATTGCTGATAAGACTGCTGGATTTTCTGGGCATCTTCTGCCTCCACCTTGTACCATCCGTTTTGAAACATCACCTGGTACAATCTGCGCTGTACGTTTTGCGCCTCGTTAAACAGCGGCTGAACGGCCTGGTAAAGCGATTCATGGCTTAATTCATTAAGCGCTGTCGAGTATGCTGCCGTCATGTATTTTTCAGTTGTCAGCAGTTCGTTGACAAAATCCCTGTCATTCATCGCGCTCGTTTTCGGGACAGGGGTTTCCTGATTGCCGATTTTCTGTTGGTTTTGCTGATTCATCATTGACCTCCTATTGCATGTATGCCGACGGGTTTTGCGTTTGATTTTGACGAAGCTGCTCCAATATCACATTGTAATGGTGATGGTGCATTTGTCCAACCCTGTCGAGTTCTGTTTTAAGAGACTGATCCTGGCATTGATCCGCCATAAAATGCGCTTTTTTCATCGCGAGCAAGTTCCAGTTCAGCATATCCTGCAAATACAGATGATCCTTTGTTGAAATGACCGGCGGCGGTGTTGTCATTCCTTGCTGTTGCTGCATGCGTCTGCCTCCTTTTAGCGTTTATTTTTAGATTTCCTAACACATCGGAAATTTATACCGGATGCTTAAAGGGGCTTAGTGATCTTCAGGAACATCCATATTATGCTTTTTATATTGCTGGTTTTGGCTTGTCCGTTTTCCGCCCGCCTCCGCCTTTTTATAATCCGGACCTGCATCGCCTTTTATGCTTGCGGCGCTGACTGCGGCAGAAGATGGATTTTTTCTTTCGCGTACCAAGGCCTTCACCTCCTCTCTATTGGTTTGTCCCAAAAGCGGGGAAACATGTAACCGTGGCAAAATAATACCCGCTGAAAAAATTTCAGAAATTTTGCACCAAGTTATTGAACTCGCTTCCAAAATCTTTTAAGATGAAAGAAGACAGGAGAGTTTATTTTTTTGGAGCAAAAATGAATGAATATTCATTCAAAGTGAGGGAGGATCTTTCATGGTCAAGCATATTCGTAAAGCCGCCGTTATCGGTTCCGGTGTAATGGGTTCCGGAATCGCGGCTCACTTAGCCAATATCGGGATTCCTGTGTTACTGCTCGATATGGTGCCGCGTGAATTAACAGATGAGGAAAGAAAAAAAGGCCGCACTCTTGAAGACCCGGATGTGCGCAACCGGCTGGCACAGTCAGCCGTACAAAAGCTGCTAAAGCAAAAACCGGCTCCGTTGACTTCGAAGAAGAATATCAGCCGTATCACCACAGGGAACATGGAAGACGATTTTGAAAAAATTAAAGATGCCGACTGGATTATTGAAGTTGTTGTCGAAAAACTGGAGATCAAGAAGCAAGTGTTTTCAAAGGTCGATCAATACAGAAAACACGGAAGCATCGTCAGCAGCAATACATCAGGCATCTCCGTCAGGCAGATGGCGGAGGGAAGGTCCGCTGATTTCAAAAAGCACTTTTTAGGAACGCACTTTTTTAACCCGGCCCGCTATTTAAAGCTGCTTGAGGTGATTCCGATTGACGAAACGGATCCCGAAGTGCTGGCTTTTATGAAGAAATTTGGCGAAGACGTACTTGGCAAAGGGGTTGTTGAAGCGAAAGACACGCCAAACTTTATCGCCAACCGCATCGGAACATACGGCTTGCTTGTGACGGTTCAGGAAATGCTGAAAGGCGGCTACACGATAGGCGAAGTCGATTCGATTACAGGTCCGCTGATCGGGCGCCCGAAAAGCGCAACTTTCAGAACGCTCGATGTCGTCGGGCTTGATACATTTTCGCACGTTGCCAAAAATGTTTATAACCAAGTCACTGGCGAAGAAAAAAACGTTTTCCGGCTGCCTGAATTTATTGAAAAAATGCTCGAAAAAGGCTGGATCGGAAGCAAAGCGAAACAAGGTTTTTACAAAAAAGAAGGAAAAGACATTCTTGAGCTCGATCCGATGACGTTGACCTACAGCAAACGCCAAACATTAAAAACATCGGGACTTGAAGCGGCCAAGCAAAAGAAAGGCGCAGGAGCGAGATTGAAAGCGCTTATTTATTCAGACGACAGAGCGGGAAGCCTTCTTTGGAACATGACAGCTCCGACGCTTGTCTATTCGGCTGAGCTGTCAGGGGAAATCGCTGACAGCATAACGGCAATTGATCAGGCGATGAAATGGGGGTTCGGCTGGTCGGAAGGGCCGTTTGAAATGTGGGACAGCATCGGTGTGAAAAACGCGGTGCAAAAGCTTGAAGCTGAGGGCTGGAAAGTCGCGGACTGGGTGAAGGAAATGCTCGCAAAAGGACATGAGACCTTCTACATTAAGGAAAACGGAAAGACGTTCTATTACTGTTTTGAAAGCGGCGAATACAGGGCGCTTCAAGAAAACAAGAAAACGATCCATTTGTCATCACTCAAAGAAACAAAAGGCGTCATCAAGAAAAACAGCGGGGCAAGTTTGATCGATTTAGGCGATGATGTCGCACTGCTCGAATTTCATTCGAAAAGCAATGCAATCGGCTTCGACATCATCCAAATGCTGAAATTTGCTCTTGAGGAAGTAGACGCCAATTATAAAGGACTTGTGATCGGCAACCAGGGCAAAAATTTCTGTGTCGGAGCCAATCTTGCGATGATGCTGATGGAAGCTCAGGACGACAACTATATGGAAATTGACATGATCATCCGTCAGTTCCAGGAGACGATGATGAAAGTGAAATACAGTACCAAGCCGGTCGTCGCCGCTCCGTTCGGGATGACGCTTGGCGGTGGGACTGAGCTTTGTCTGCCTGCAGCCCGTGTTCAAGCTTCAAGCGAGTCATACATGGGCCTCGTTGAAACAGGCGTCGGTCTGATTCCGGGCGGCGGAGGCAATAAAGAGCTTTATTTAAACTACTTGAAGGGGCTGCCTGAAGGCGTTAAACCGGATATCCAGGAGGCCGCGATCAAGACGTTTGAGACAATTGCCCTTGCAAAAACGTCGACTTCAGCTCAAGAAGCGAAAGAGCTGAACATCTTAACCGCAGAGGATCAAATCAGCAACAACCAGGATCACTTGTTATACGATGCTAAAAAACTCGTCCTGACGCTTTCCGAAAGCGGCTACCGTCCGCCGGTTAAAAAGAAAGTTCCGGTGACGGGCGAATCCGGCTATGCGGCGCTCCTGCTCGGTGCGGAATCGTTAAAGCTGTCCGGCGCCATCTCTGAACACGACATGAAGATAGCGAAAAAGCTGGCGTTTGTCATCGCGGGCGGGAGAGTTCCGTTCGGCGCTGAAGTAACGGAAGAATACTTGCTCAATTTGGAAAGAGAAGCTTTCCTGAGCCTTGTGAGCGAACCGAAAACGCAGGCGAGAATGCAGCATATGCTTGTAAAAGGCAAACCATTGCGTAATTAAGGAGGGAAAATAATGAAAGAGGCAGTTATTGTATCGGGGGCGAGAACCCCGATCGGAAAAGCAAAAAAAGGCTCATTGAGGACTGTCCGTCCCGATGATTTAGGCGCATATGCCGTGAGAGAGACGCTGAAAAGAGCTGGCGGTTATGAAGGGAATATCGACGATTTAATCATCGGCTGCGCTACGCCGGAAGCCGAACAAGGGTTGAATATGGCGCGCAATATCGGCGCGCTTGCCGGTCTGCCGCACACAGTTCCGGCCGTTACGATCAACAGATATTGTTCTTCAGGACTTCAATCAATCGCTTACGGGGCCGAAAAAATCATGCTTGGAGCTGCCGACACGATCATTGCCGGCGGCGCTGAATCGATGAGCATCGTGCCGATGATGGGGCATATCGTCAGACCGAACGCGGCGCTCGCGGAAACAGCTCCTGAATATTATATGGGAATGGGCCATACGGCTGAACAGGTTGCCGTTAAATACGGCGTTTCCAGGGAGGATCAGGATGCATTTGCTGTCAGCAGCCATCAAAAAGCAGCCAAAGCGATCGCGGAAGGAAAGTTCGAAGATGAAATCGTCCCGGTGGACGTCACCGTCAGAGAAGTGGATGAACATCACAAGCTGAAGGAGCGGACGTTTACTTTCTCCGCCGATGAAGGTGTGCGCCCGGGGACAACTAAAGACGTTCTGTCAACGTTAAAACCGGCGTTTTCGGCGGACGGCTCGGTTACGGCAGGGAATTCCTCGCAGACGAGCGACGGGGCGGCCGCAGTGATGATCATGGACAAAGAAAAAGCGGATGCGCTCGGGTTAAAGCCCCTCGCAAGATTTCGTTCGTTCGCAGTCGGCGGCGTTCCGCCGGAGGTGATGGGCATCGGTCCTGTTGAAGCTGTCCCAAGGGCACTGAAGATGGCGGGACTTGAGCTCTCGGATATCGGTTTATTCGAATTAAATGAGGCGTTTGCATCGCAAGCGATCCAGGTTATCAGGTCGCTTGGCATCGATGAAGAGAAAGTCAATGTCAACGGCGGAGCGATTGCGCTCGGTCATCCGCTCGGCTGCACGGGAACAAAGCTGACGCTGACGTTGATCCACGAAATGCGGCGGAGAAGCGAGCAATTCGGCGTTGTGACGATGTGCATCGGCGGAGGCATGGGAGCAGCAGGGGTATTCGAATTAGTTTAATCACAAGGGGGATGGAACAATGGAACAAACAAAAGACCATATGAAAAAAGGCGGAGCCTTTCTGATTGAAGAGGTGACGGCTGATCAGCTGTTTACACCGGAAGATTTCACAGATGAACATAAAATGATCGCCAAAACGACTGAAGATTATATTCTCGGAGATGTTTTGCCATACATCGACGAAATTGAAGAGCACAATTTCGATCACTCTGTCAGGCTTCTGAAAAAAGCCGGGGAACTCGGGCTTCTCGGTGCTGACGTTCCTGAAGAGTATGGCGGACTCGGGCTCGATAAAATCAGCTCGGCGCTGATCACCGAAAAATTCTCAAGAGCAGGAAGCTTTTCGTTATCGTACGGGGCGCACGTCGGGATCGGCACGCTTCCGATCGTATTTTTCGGAACCGAGGAGCAAAAGAAAAAGTATCTGCCGTCCCTTGCAACAGGGGAAAAATTTGCAGCCTATGCCTTAACAGAGCCTGGCTCCGGATCTGATGCATTAGGAGCAAAAACAACAGCCGTTTTGAATGAGGCGGGAACCCACTATATATTAAACGGTGAAAAGCAATGGATTACAAACTCAGCTTTTGCCGATGTTTTCATCGTCTATGCGAAAATAGACGGCGAACATTTTTCGGCCTTCATTGTGGAAAAAGATTACGCAGGTGTTTCCACAGGGCCTGAAGAGAAAAAAATGGGCATCAAAGGCTCTTCGACCCGCACGCTCATCTTAGACCAGGTTCAAGTTCCGAAAGAAAACCTTTTAGGCGAACCGGGAAAAGGGCATGTCATCGCCTTCAATATTTTAAATATCGGCCGTTATAAGCTCGCTGTCGGGACAATCGGCGCTTCCAAACGGGTCATCGAGCTGTCCGCTTCATACGCCAATCAGCGCCAGCAATTTAAGACGCCGATCGCAAAGTTCAGCTTAATCGGGGAAAAAATCGCCACTATGTCAGCGAGACTTTATGCGATGGAAAGCTCTGTCTATCGTACGGTCGGGCTGTTTGAAGACAAAATGGGCACCTTGAGCGAAGAAGAGCAAAAAGACGGGCGCCAAGTCGCGAAATCGATCGCTGAATATGCAATCGAATGCTCCCTTAACAAAGTATTCGGATCTGAAACGCTTGATTATATCGTTGATGAAGGTGTTCAAATCCACGGCGGTTACGGATTCATGCAGGAATACGAAGTGGAGCGGGCTTACCGCGATTCACGGATCAACCGGATTTTTGAAGGCACAAACGAAATCAACCGTCTCATCGTCCCGGGCACTTACTTGAAAAAAGCGATGAAAGGCGAGCTTCCTCTGTTTGAGAAAGCGAAGGCGCTTCAAGAAGAGCTGATGATGCTCATGCCTGAAGAACCAGGTGACGGCGTTTTGGAACAGGAAAAGTATCTGCTGAGAAACGCCAAAAAAATCGCGCTCATGATCGCGGGACTCGCCGCACAAAAATATGGAAAAGCGCTCGACCAGGAGCAGGAAATCCTCGTGAATATCGCTGACATTGTCAGCCAGGTCTATGCCATGGAAGCAGCTATATTGCGTACTGAAAAAGCCATCCAGGCAACCGGCGAAGACAAAAACGCCCAGAAAATTCTTTATACGCAGATTTTTGCACAAGTTGCCTTTCAGGAAATTGAAAGCCATGCCAAGGAATCGCTCATTGCGATGGAATCAGGCGATTCGCTGCGCATGATGCTGTCCGCGCTCCGCAAATTAACGCGCTTTACGCCTGTCAATGTCATTGAGAAAAAGCGCCAGGCAGCCAAAGGAATCTTTGAAGCTGAGAAATATATCGTTTAAACGAAAAGCCCTGCTTAGGCGGGGTTTTTAGCTGTTATAGAATGGAGCACGGTTTTAGGTTTTTCATTCGATCTGTGTTAAAATTACCTCGATTAAATGAGAGGGGTGTGTATGTATGGCTTTGGATTTTTACTGGTATCCGAAATGCGGGACATGCCGCAAAGCGAAAAAATGGCTTGAAGACCACGGCAAAGAAATCAATGGGATACATATCGCAGAACAGCCGCCAAGCAAGGAAAAACTGAAAGAGCTCTACGAGAAAAGCGGGCTTGAATTGAAGAAGTTTTTCAACACGAGCGGCCAAAAATACCGTGAACTCGGCTTAAAAGACAAGCTGCAAAGCATGTCTGAAGATGAGCAGCTGGAACTGCTGGCTTCGGACGGTATGCTGATCAAACGCCCGATTGCGACAGACGGCAGTAAAGTAACGGTCGGTTTTAAAGAAGATCAGTTTAAGACATACTGGTTATAACACATCAAAATATGATATCTTCAATGTAGGATCGATTAAAACACTTTATGGAGGGGTTAGTATGAGCACACCGAAAGAGTTGCGTTATTCAGAAGAACACGAATGGGTGAAAACAGAAGGAGATAAAGTCAGAATCGGCATTACAGACTTCGCCCAATCCGAACTTGGAGACATCGTATTTGTCGAGCTTCCTGAAGAGGGAGACGAAATCAAAGCGGACGAGCCTTTTGGCAGCGTTGAATCCGTAAAGACCGTTTCTGAGCTATATGCCCCGATCAACGGAAAAGTGGTCGAAGTGAATGAAGATCTGGAAGACAGCCCTGAATTCGTCAACGAGTCTCCGTATGAAAAGGCATGGATGATTATCGTCGAGCCGTCCGATGCTTCTGAAATCGAAAATCTGATGACAGCCGAGCAATATGAGGACATGATAAAAGAAGACTAAGGATTATTCAGGATAGCCATGTGTCGTTTGGATACTCTATATCAAGAGGGGGTGTCCAAATTGACGCTGAAAAAAGAACGTATTGATATTACAGAACATGTGGAAAGCCGATTAAAAAACGGCGGAATGCAGCTGTACCATGAGAATGAGCTGATCGGCCGAATGACCGGCAAGGATCAATACGAGTTGAAATCTGGATATTCATTCCAAGATGAAAAATTTTACAAAACGGCGGATACCGTAAGCGGTCCGGATGCTAAATATGTAGACTGTGATGACCACCAAGGCTGGTGTTAATCGAGTCAGGCGGTGAATATTCACTGCCTTTTTTTACAAGTAAATCATTAAAGGTGATCATATGCCGGAAAATGAAAAAGTCATGATCGTCGAAGGGAAATCAGATAAGCAAAAAGTGAAGCATGTCATCGAAGAGCCCGTGGACATCATTTGCACAAACGGAACGATCAGCCAGGCAAAGCTCGATGAATTCGCCGAAACGCTGTTTGATAAAGACGTTTATATCCTGGTGGATGCCGATGAATCAGGGGAAAAGCTCCGCCGGCAGCTGATGAGGGAGCTCCCCCAAGCTTCGCATCTATACATCGATAGAGTATACAAAGAAGTCGCTTCCGCCCCGAGTCAGCATGTTGCAGAAGTATTATTTCGTTCAAACATCCGGGTACATACAAAATATTTATTATAAAACGTATTGAGGTGCGGTTTAACAGATGCAAGAACTTCAAGAAAAAGAGCTGAAACGGCTTGAGCATGAGACCTGTCTTCTATATGTATACACGACGTTCTGCGGAACGTGTCAGCTGGCCGGAAGGATGCTGGAAGTCGTTGATGAAATGATAAAGGACATTCCTTTTTATAAAAACAATCTCAATTATTCCCCGGCATTTGCCAAGCAGCAGGAAATAGAAAGCGTTCCGTGCTTTATCCTTTACAAAAACGGGCAAGTCGTCAAAAAAGAATACGCTTTTCACTCCGTTTCCTACTTATACGATACGATTAAACAAAATGTTGTTGATTAAGGGCACTTTTGACATATTTCTCGGGAAATAACCAGCAAAAACTTGTCGAGCAATTCCTAAAGGAACTCCTGCGGCAGACAGAGAATCTGTAAGTATGACCAATTTACAGGAGGTTATACAGTTGGAGAAAATGGGATTGATAGAAAGAGAGGACAAGGCTCTTTTTTTAAAACCTCTATTATCTACAACGGCTTTGCTGATTACGTTTCAAGGCGAGAAAGAAGCTTTTACGTTAGCGATCAACGAAAAAGGGGAAATGGAAAAATCTGCTCTTGCAGAAAAAGCTCATTTGACCTTTTTTGGAGAGCAAAGCGAGATTATTGACCTTCTTCACGGCGATATTTCATTACAGCATCTCGTACAGCGCGGCACTGTTCAAGTAAAAGGCTCTTTCAGAGCTTTATTGAAGCTTGAAGCGATTTTATGGCTGACGGACGGCTTTTTTAAAAACAGCGATCTTTATTCAGAGACATTTTAAACATTTGAAAAATCGGCACATTCCGTGTATAAGTCAGACAGGGACGGGCGTTTACGTTCGTCTCTTTTCGCCGTAGGCCGATTGTCTTACGAAAAATAGTTGACAACTATTTTTTCGCATGATATCCTACTTTAAGATCATAATAATCAAAAAATAAATATATGTTTCTCTTATCCAGAGAGGTGGAGGGAAGTGCCCTATGAAACCCGGCAACCATCAACACGTGTTGAAATGGTGCCAATTCACGCGAAGCATTATGCTTTGAAAGATGAGAGAAAGGCCCAGACTATTCAAAAGCCTTTCTGCTCATGTGTGCAGAAAGGCTTTTTTCATTGTTTGATCAGGAATTTAGACAACTATGAGAATTGAGCAAGAAAGCAGGTGATGGCTTTTGATAAATCTTCAAAATGTTTCAAAGATTTATCGGTCAAAGCATGGAGATGTCAATGCTGTCCAGGATGTCACCCTTACGATTAAAAAAGGTGAAATCTTCGGAATTATTGGATATAGCGGAGCTGGAAAAAGCTCCTTGATCCGTCTCTTGAACGGACTTGAACAGCCGACTTCAGGCACGGTTGAAGTAGCCGGCAGAACAATCAGCGAGATCAAAGGGAAGAAGCTGAGGAATGCGAGGCAGGAAATCAGCATGATTTTCCAGCACTTCAACCTATTGTGGTCAAGAACGGTTCGCGACAATATTGCGTTTCCGCTGGAGATCGCCGGTGTCAGCAAAGCAAAACGTCTGAAAAGAGTCGCTGAACTGATTAAGCTTGTCGGTCTTGAAGGCAAGGAAAACGCCTACCCTTCACAGCTTAGCGGAGGCCAAAAGCAGCGTGTCGGCATCGCGCGGGCGCTCGCAAACAATCCGAAAGTTCTCTTATGCGATGAAGCAACATCAGCGCTTGATCCGCAGACGACTGACTCGATCCTGGGTCTTCTGTCCGATATCAATGAAAGGCTCGGACTGACCATTGTCCTGATCACTCATGAAATGCATGTCATCAGGAAAATCTGCCACAGAGTGGCCGTCATGGAAAACGGAAAGGTCGTGGAAGAAGGCGATGTGCTGAACGTTTTCCTCAAGCCGAAGGAAGAAATGACAAAGCGCTTTGTTCAGCAGGTAACAGAACCGGTGGAAACACAGGAAACGCTGAAGCATTTCCTCGAAGAAACGACATCCGGGCGGACGATCAAGCTCACCTTCGTCGGTGAAGCGGCCGAATCGCCGCTGATCACACAGATCATTCGGAAGTTCGATGTTGAAGTCAACATCCTTCAAGGCAAAATCTCGCAAACTCAGGACGGCGCATACGGTTCATTGTTCATTCATGTCGACGGACATGAAAACGAGGTCAACGATGTGGTCGATTTCATCAAGAGCCGCCAGGTAGAAGCAGAGGTGATCACGAATGTTTGAAAAACTGTTTCCAAACGTAGATATGGAGCAGCTGTGGGAAGCTACGTATGAAACGATATATATGACAGGAATTTCCCTATTGTTTGCTTTTATCATCGGAGTGATTCTCGGAATGCTGCTGTATTTGACTTCAAAAGGCAACATTTGGCAGAATCGGATTGTTAACGGTGTAATCTCGGCAATCGTCAATGTGTTCAGGTCTATTCCTTTTATTATATTGATTATTTTGCTGCTCGGTTTCACAAAGTTTTTAATGAACACGATCCTGGGACCGAACGCCGCACTTCCGGCTTTAATTATCGCGTCCGCTCCGTTCTATGCCCGCTTGGTTGAAATCGCTTTGCGCGAAGTCGATAAAGGCGTGATTGAAGCGGCGAAATCGATGGGAGCCAAAACATCGACGATCATATTTAAAGTGCTCCTGCCCGAATCGATGCCGGCCTTGATCTCTGGCATTACGGTTACGGCGATTGCACTGATCGGTTCGACGGCGATGGCCGGCGCAATTGGGTCAGGCGGACTCGGGAACCTTGCCTATGTAAACGGTTTTCAGATGAACAATCCCGATATTATACTCATCGCCACTATTTTCATCTTAGCTATTGTGTTTATCATCCAGTTTATCGGGGATTTTATAACAAATAAATTAGACAAACGTTAGGGAGGACATCAACATGAAAAAAGGTTTATTAACAGCTTTATTCATCATTTTTGCAGGCATTTTGGCCGCTTGCGGATCTTCCAGCAGCGAAGGAGATAAAGACAGCAAAGTCATCACAGTCGGAGCGACGCCGACGCCTCACGCTGAAATCCTTGAAGAAGCAAAGCCGCTTTTGAAAGAAAAAGGCTATGAGCTTAAAATCAAAAATTTCACAGACTACAAACTGATCAACAAAGCGCTTGCAACGAAAGATCTTGATGCGAACTACTTCCAGCACGTCCCGTATCTTGAACAGGAAATGAAAGAAAATAAAGATTACGATCTTGTTAACGTCGGCGCGGTACACCTTGAGCCATTCGGCATCTACTCTAAAAAGTATAAATCTTTAAAAGACCTTCCTGATGGTGCAAAAATTATTATGAGCAACAACGCCGCTGAACAGGGCCGCATGCTTGCAATGCTTGAAAATGCCGGACTGATCAAGCTGAAATCAGGCATTGAAAAAGTGGATGCGACAGTAAAAGATATTACAGAAAACAAGAAAAACCTCAAAATCAAAAACGATGTGGCGCCTGAAATGACGGCAAAAGCATACGAAGCCAATGAAGCTGACGCCGTGTTCATCAATGTGAACTACGCGATCCAAAACAAGCTGAATCCGAAAACTGATTCAATCGAACTTGAGTCTCCAAAAGACAATCCTTACGCTAACATCATCGCCGTCCGCAAAGGCGACGAAGATTCTGACAAAGTGAAAGCTCTGATGGACGTATTGCGCTCTGATGACATTAAAAAGTTCATCGACAAAAAATATGAAGGCTCTGTCATTTCTGTATCTGAATAAATGAAAGAACACCCCGGTTTCGAAGAAAACCGGGGTTTTTTTCGCGTATTTTTTGAAAAGAGGCTCATAATAAAAAAAGACTACCAACTGAAAATGGAGGAACAAAACGTGAATCAGCATGAATCTGAAAGCATTATCGAATCCGCACTGCATGAATATAAAGCTGGGATCGGCATCTTTTCCGAAAAAATGCCCGGAATTGCCGCCAAATACAACGAATTTACCGAAGAATGCTTTAAAAAAGGCGCGCTCAGCGAAAAGGATAAGCAGCTGATCGCACTGGGCATCAGTGTAAATACTCAGGATGAATATTGCATTATTTATCATATCAAGGGCTGCCTGGATTGTGGAGCGTCGGAGGAAGAAATTCTTGAAGCGGTCGGCGTAACTGCGGCATTTGGCGGAGGCGCGGCCATGAGCCAAGCGGTCACGCTCGTTCTGCAGGCGATGGAAGAATTCCAGCAAATGAAGCATTGATTTTGTCCGTGAAAGCATATTGAAAGCACACACATCTTTGCAGAGTTTGTATATAACTGGTACTATGTAAGAAAATCTCTGAAAGGATGATTCATTATTTGTTCAAGCCAAGATCAGCTTGACCTTGAATTCACGGCCGAAATGGAAAAAGCGATGCACAAGTCGCATGGAATGGGGTACGAGGAGTACAGCAGAAGCCATGTGAATCGGCTTGAAGTTGAGAAAAGACGCGAAAAGCAGTATCAAAAAAGCAAGCAGATCGTATCAGACTTACCCATGATCGGATAAAACGAGAGGGGGGCGGATGTGTCGATCCGTCCTTCTCCATGTTCTTAGAAGCCGCTTGACCATAATTAAAGGAAAAGGTAAAATTTAAATATGAATACATGATCATATACTAATTTAAGAGGGGGATTTAAAATGGCTCATTCTCACGGACATACAGGTCACAGCCACCATGGCAGCCGATCAGCAAATCAAAAAGCGCTGTTCATCAGCTTCGGTTTGATTTTTACTTTTATGATAATTGAAGTGATAGGCGGGATATTGACGAACAGCCTCGCTTTGCTGTCAGATGCGGGACATATGCTCAGCGACGCTGCGGCGCTTGGTTTCAGCCTCTTGGCGTTTAAAATTGGGGAAAAGGCCGCAAGCGCGAGCAAAACATTCGGCTACAGGCGCTTTGAAATTTTGGCTGCGTTTATCAATGGCATCACCTTGCTTTTGATTTCACTTTATATTTTTTGGGAAGCGTACAACCGCTTTTTCAGCCCGCCGGAAGTCGCCGGCAGTGGCATGCTCGCAATTGCAACGGTTGGTCTGTTCATCAACATTGCTGCAGCCTGGATATTAATGAAAGGCGACACAAGCGGGAATTTAAACATGCGGAGCGCTTTATTGCACGTCATCGGCGATATGCTGGGATCTTTCGGCGCGATTATCGCAGGCCTCCTCATGCTTTTCTTCAATTGGAATATCGCCGATCCAATCGCAAGCGTCGCCGTCGCGGCTTTGGTACTTGTCAGCGGGTGGCGGGTGACGAAAGACTCGGTGCATATATTAATGGAAGGAAAACCGAAAGACATTGATGTGGAAGCGCTTAAAAACGGCTTGCTTTCCATTCCGTCAGTCAGGGAGGTTCACGATCTCCACATTTGGTCGATCTCATCTGATATGCCGTCATTAAGCTGCCATATCGTGGCAGGCGAAAACAGTGACAGGGATAGAATCTTAAAACAAGTATCAAAATATCTAAGGAAAGAATGCAACGTGGAGCATGTGACGGTCCAAATAGAAGGGGAGCGCTGTTCCTGTCATGAATCGTGCAGCCTGGGATCAAACCGTTCCCATTCGTAATTCCCGCTCTTTGTCGATAGCTTGTTGATTGTAAGAAGCGCATAGTCTCGTCCGGGAAGTTTTCTTACCCCAATCTCTTTAAGAACAAAACGTTTTTTGTTAAACTTGAGAACATGTACACGAAAAGATAGAAAGACTATTGTTGTATTCACTTTTCATTTGTTATAAAATTAGAATGAGAATAAATTGAGAATGATGATTATATATATTGGAGGTATATTTCATGGCTGCTTCGACATTAACAATCAAAGATCTTCACGTTGAGATTGAAGGAAAAGAGATTTTAAAAGGTGTAAACCTTGAAATAAAAGGCGGGGAATTCCACGCTGTAATGGGACCGAACGGAACGGGTAAATCAACTTTATCCGCGGCGATTATGGGTCATCCTAAATACGAAGTAACAAAAGGAAGCATCACGCTTGACGGCAAGGACGTTCTGGAAATGGAAGTGGACGAGCGCGCTCAGGCCGGCCTGTTTTTGGCTATGCAGTATCCGAGTGAAATCAGCGGTGTTACAAACGCCGATTTTCTCCGTTCAGCGATCAACGCGCGCAGAGAAGAAGGCGACGAGATTTCTTTAATGAAATTCATCCGCAAAATGGACGAAAACATGGAATTTCTTGAAATGGACCCTGATATGGCGCAGCGCTACCTGAACGAAGGTTTCTCAGGCGGTGAGAAAAAACGCAACGAAATTCTTCAGCTGATGATGATCGAACCGAAAATCGCGATTCTTGACGAAATCGATTCAGGTTTGGATATCGACGCCCTTAAAGTCGTTTCAAAAGGAATCAACAAAATGCGCGGCGAGGACTTCGGCTGCCTGATCATCACGCACTATCAGCGCCTCTTGAACTACATTACGCCTGACCACGTGCACGTCATGATGCAGGGCCGCGTTGTGAAATCCGGCGGACCTGAGCTGGCGCAGCGCCTTGAGGCTGAAGGATATGACTGGATTAAGCATGAGCTTGGAATCGAAGACGAAACTGTCGGTCAAGAAGCGTAAGCGTTAGGGGGATAAACATGACATTGGAAACAAAACTATCTGTAGATCGGGAATATGTCAAAAGCTTCTCTGAGAAGCACCAGGAACCGGCATGGCTGCAAGATCTACGCTTAGAAGCGCTTGAAAAAGCCGAAGATCTGCCGCTGCCGAAACCTGATAAAACGAAAATTACAAATTGGAATTTTACACGGTTTGATAAGCATACTGTAGAAAATAAACCGCTTGATTCTTTGGATGATCTTTCAGATGAGGTCAAATCGCTGATCGATCTTGGAAATGAAGACAAAACGCTTTATGTCCAAAGAGACCAGACGCCGGCTTACCTTTCTCTTTCAAAAGAGCTGCAGGATAAAGGCGTCATCTTTACAGATATTCATACTGCGTTCCGCGAACACGGCGAGCTAGTCAAAAAATACTTTATGAAAGACGGCGTAAAAGCCGATGAGCATAAATTAACGGCATTGCATGCAGCGCTTCTGAACGGCGGAGCCTTCCTTTACGTTCCGAAAAACGTCGAACTGGAAGCGCCTGTGCAAGCTGTTTATGTCCATGAAAGCAATGATACAACGCTTTTCAACCATGTACTTGTCGTTGCTGATGACAACAGTGCAGTCACATATGTAGAAAACTACATCAGCACTGTGAACCCTAAGGAAGCGGTCTTTAACATCGTGTCAGAAGTGATCACAGGCGCGAATGCCCGCGTGCAATACGGCGCGGTCGACAACCTTTCCGCAGGGGTGACGGCTTATGTCAGCCGCCGCGGAACTGCACTCGGACGCGACAGCAAAATTGAATGGGCGCTCGGTTTGATGAATGACGGAGACACCGTTTCTGAAAACACGACAAACCTGCATGGAGACGGCACATTCGGCGATACGAAAACGGTTGTCGTCGGCAGAGGAGAACAGACTCAAAACTTTACAACGCAAATCATTCATCACGGAAAGCATTCAGAAGGCTATATTTTAAAACACGGCGTTATGAAAGATTCCGCATCTTCGATCTTCAACGGCATCGGAAAAATCGAGCACGGCGCGTCAAAATCAAATGCAGAGCAGGAATCACGCGTTCTTATGCTGAGTGAAAAAGCGCGCGGCGACGCCAACCCGATCCTTTTAATCGATGAAGACGATGTAACGGCAGGACACGCTGCCTCCGTCGGCCGCGTCGATCCGGTTCAGCTTTACTATTTGATGAGCCGCGGAATTCCAAAAGAAGAAGCAGAGCGCCTCGTCATTTACGGCTTCCTCGCACCGGTTGTCAATGAACTTCCGATCGAAGGCGTGAAGAAGCAGCTGGTCTCTGTGATTGAAAGGAAAGTAAAATAATGAATGCCAAAGATATTCGCGAACAGTTTCCGATTCTCAGCCAACAGGTCAACGGACACGATCTCGTTTATTTGGACAGCGCGGCTACATCGCAGAAGCCGCGCGTTGTCATCGAGACGATTGATGAGTATTACAACTCTTACAATTCCAATGTCCATCGCGGCGTTCATACATTAGGAACGAAAGCAACGGATGGATATGAAGGAGCTCGTGAGAAGGTCAGGAAGTTTATCAACGCGAAGTCGATGCAGGAAATTATTTTTACAAGGGGTACGACAACGGCCCTGAACACGGTTGCGCTCAGCTATGCCCGCGCAAACCTCAAGCCCGGTGATGAAATCGTCATTACACCGATGGAGCACCATGCGAATATTATTCCGTGGCAGCAGGCTGTCAAAGCAACCGGCGCCACGCTGAAGTACATTCCGCTTCAGGAAGACGGAACCATTTCCTTGGACGATGTCAGGGAAACGGTGACGGAAAATACAAAAATCGTCTCTGCTGCGCATGTTTCAAACGTTCTCGGTACGATCAACCCGATTAAGGAAATAGCCAAAATCGCGCATGACAACGGCGCGATCATGGTCGTAGACGGTGCGCAAAGCACGCCTCACATGAAAATTGACGTCCAGGATTTGGACTGCGATTTCTACACGTTTTCAGCCCACAAAATGTGTGGCCCGACCGGGATCGGGGTATTGTATGGAAAAAGAGCATTGCTTGAAAACATGGAACCCGCAGAATTCGGCGGAGAAATGATCGATTTTGTCGGTCTTTACGAATCGACTTGGAAGGAGCTGCCTTGGAAATTCGAAGCCGGCACACCGATCATTGCCGGTGCGATCGGCTTGGGAGCGGCGATTGACTTCCTTGAAGACATCGGACTTGACGAAATATTGGCGCATGAACACCGTTTGGCGGCCTACGCCCTGGAGCGCTTTAAAGAACTTGAAGGCGCGACTGTCTATGGTCCGGCCGAACGTGCAGGACTCGTGACATTCAACCTTGAAGACGTTCATCCGCACGATGTGGCGACCGTGCTTGATGCAGAAGGGGTCGCCGTCAGAGCCGGCCATCACTGCGCACAGCCTTTGATGAAATGGCTGAACGTTTCCGCCACTGCAAGAGCAAGCTTTTATCTGTATAATACGGAAGAAGACATCGACAAACTGATTGAAGCTCTTCAGAAGACAAAGGAGTATTTCACAAATGTCTTTTAATGTGAACTTGGATACACTGTATCGCCAGGTGATAATGGATCACTACAAAAACCCGAGAAACAAAGGGGTTTTAAATGACAGCATCGTCGTTGACATGAACAACCCGACATGCGGTGACCGAATCAGACTGACGATGAAGATAACGGACGGTAAAGTAGAAGATGCAAAATTTGAAGGCGAAGGATGCTCAATCTCAATGGCTTCTGCGTCCATGATGACACAGGCGATCAAAGGGAAAGACGTGGAGACCGCCCTTCAGATGTCACAGATCTTTTCAGATATGATGCAGGGCAAAGACTACGACGATTCGATCGATTTAGGCGATATTGAAGCTCTGCAAGGCGTTTCAAAATTTCCGGCCCGGATTAAATGTGCAACATTGTCATGGAAAGCCCTTGAAAAAGGCGTTTCCAAAGAAAACAGCGATAACGAATAAAGATTGGAGTGAGTTGGATGGCTAAGAAAATGCCGGATATCGGCGAATATAAATACGGTTTTGCCGACAAAGACGTTTCCATTTTCCGTTCAGAGCGGGGATTGACAAAAGAAATCGTTGAAGAAATTTCACGCATGAAAGAAGAGCCACAGTGGATGCTCGACTTCCGTCTGAAATCTCTTGAACACTTCTACAATATGCCAATGCCGCAATGGGGCGGAGATTTAAACTCATTGAACTTTGATGAAATCACGTACTATGTAAAGCCTTCTGAGCGTTCAGAAAAATCATGGGACGAAGTTCCTGAGGAAATCAAACAAACATTTGACAAGCTCGGAATCCCTGAAGCTGAGCAAAAATATTTGGCCGGTGTATCCGCGCAATATGAATCAGAAGTCGTTTACCATAACATGAAAGAAGATCTTGAGTCTCAAGGGATCGTCTTTAAAGACACAGACAGCGCTCTCAAAGAAAATGAAGACATTTTCCGCGAGCATTGGGCAAAAGTCATCCCGCCGACTGACAACAAGTTTGCGGCCTTGAACTCTGCGGTATGGTCCGGCGGATCATTTATCTACGTGCCAAAAGGCGTAAAAGTTGATACTCCGCTGCAAGCATACTTCCGCATCAACTCAGAAAACATGGGACAGTTCGAACGGACGCTGATCATTGTGGACGAAGGCGCTCACGTTCACTATGTAGAGGGATGTACAGCACCTGTTTATACAACAAACTCCCTTCACAGCGCGGTTGTTGAGATCATCGTTAAAAAAGGCGGCTACTGCCGTTATACAACGATTCAAAACTGGGCGAACAACGTCTTCAACCTTGTAACAAAGCGTGCGGTCTGCGAAGAAAACGCGACAATGGAATGGATCGACGGAAACATCGGCTCCAAGCTGACAATGAAATATCCTGCCGTTATCCTGAAAGGCGAAGGCGCGCGCGGCATGACGCTTTCTATCGCCCTCGCAGGAAAAGGACAGCATCAGGATGCCGGTGCGAAAATGATTCACCTTGCACCGAATACGTCATCCACAATCGTTTCAAAATCGATCTCAAAACAAGGCGGTAAAGTCACATACCGCGGAATCGTCCACTTCGGACGCAAAGCCGAAGGCGCCCGCTCAAACATCGAATGCGACACGCTGATCATGGACAACAAATCAACTTCTGATACAATCCCATACAATGAAATTTTGAACGACAACATTTCATTGGAGCACGAAGCGAAAGTATCAAAAGTATCTGAAGAGCAGCTCTTCTACTTGATGAGCCGCGGTATTTCTGAAGAAGAAGCAACAGAAATGATCGTCATGGGCTTCATCGAGCCGTTCACAAAAGAACTGCCGATGGAATACGCGGTTGAGATGAACCGTTTGATCAAGTTCGAGATGGAAGGGTCTATTGGTTAACATATAAAAAACGTTGAGGCGAACTTTTGAAGTTCGTCTTCTTCTTTTTTCTAAGAATTTGTTTGATCTCTCTACAGCAGTGGGGATTTGCAGGGGAAACCCTGCTTTTTTTATAATGTCATTTTTTTGTTCAACAACGGGGAGAATAACTTATTTCTTAAGAGTAACAATTAACTCGCAGTAGGCATATAATTGATGATTGGAAAATAGTTACTTTCGGAAAATTTTCTGAGGGGGAAAATTAAATGGCTTATCCATCGGTCAATTATTCAGCCAACATAAACAGTTATTCAGACATTGCACGACACAAGGAATGCATAGCAAATGAGTTAAGGTATTACTACTCAAATGTAGTGAATCATGCCCGTGCAGTTACCTGCTTAACCGATGATCACACAGTTGTGATTATGCATTTAAGAATTGATCAATATCGATTTTATGAAATTGTGGTTGTCGCAGGTCCGGATTATAATAAGATAAACCAAATTATTCAGCGGGTTTGGAGCTTAATTAGCAGAGCGACTAATATTTGTGGTTAATTACAGAAGTTATTGGGAAGGTGTCTACTTAATCTACAAGATGCGTTAAAGCAATGAGACACAAAGTTTAAATTCTGTGAGTTCATATCTATAAAACCTTTGTGTCATGCGGTTTGAACTATTTTATTAAAGAAGACTTTCATCAAGGATAGCGCTTTTTTAAAAATCAAGGTGGAAGGGTCTATCGGTTATATCTGATTTCAATTGATGGTACGCATCATATTTGTTTATGTCCCGCGGATATAATCTATTGCCTAGAGGCATGGAGATTGTAACTGCGGCTTTTTTGTTATTCCGTCTTTTAATTTTATCAACAAACAAATCTTTTATTGCTACAACCATCTTTTTCAGATTCATCGAAATAAGGAGAGAAAACCGATCATCGAAAATGATTTATAATGGTAGGTCAAAAAACCCCTAATTATTTGAAATTTTTTAATAATGTCATTGTGGAAAATTGACCTATTATGTAAAATGATTACCAAGAAGAAAAAGGTAATTTAAAGTGTCTATGTTTTTTCTGAAAATTAATATTCTAGGTGAGGGGAAGAGGATAAGTGAGCGTAATACCCTATGATTTAGTTGCAACGAAAATGAACTTTTGGTACACCGCTTTAAAAAACAATTGGCCAGGCAAGGCAGAAGATACTAGGAAAGAAGTTGAAAGAGAATTAGAACAAATGGAAGAAAACCAGGATGTGCTTGTTTATTATAACTTACTGTTATTTCGGCACAATCTTCAACTTGATTATATGTATTCTACTCCCGGCGTGAATTTAATTAATCGATTTGATGAGTTTAAAAAAATTCGTGATCAGAATAATCTGGAAGGGATGTTGGAGTATTATTATCATTTTTTTGCTGGGATGTATCATTTCAGACAAAAAGAATTAATACTTGCGTTGAATTTTTATAGGGATGCCGAGAAAAAACTAGATTCTTTTGATTGTGATGAACTGGAAAAAGCTGAATTTTACTTTAAAGCATCTGAAGTGTATTACCATATGAAGCAAAACATCCTATCAATGAATTATGCAAGTCGTGCGTATAATATATACAAAAAATATGAGACTTGTGGTGAGCGCCAAATACAAAGTCAATTTATTATTGCTGGTAACTGGTTAGATCATATGTATACTGAAAAAGCTTTACATAATTTAAATACAGCACTTGAAGAGGCAGAGACACAGGGTATTCTTCATCTTATGGGCTCTTCACATTTAAACATCGGAATATGTTATAACCAACTGGAAGAACTCGATAAGGCAACCGAACATTTTCAAAAGGCCCTGAATTTATATAAAGAGGAGAATCTCAGTTTTTTACCAAAAACATTATTCAACCTCGCCCATGTCAGGGCAAAGCAAGGAAAGTTGTCAATTACTGATGACCTATACTATGAAGGCAAAGAGTTGGCTGAAAAGAGCAGGAATTTAGATATGCTTGCAAAGTTTGATTTAATAAAAGGGCTTTATCTTTCATTTGATCTGGATATGGTTCGTGAATCGTTCAAGTTTTTCGAAAGTAAAGGCAAGTATGCAGACATGGAGGAATACGGTCTTATAGCAGCAGAACTATTAGAGAAAAAAGAAAAAATTCGAGATGCAGTGGAATTCTACCGGATAACAGTTAAAGCGAGAAGACAAATCCAAAGGAGTGCTTTTCTACATGTAAACTAAATTGTTCTAGGAGTAGTTAAAGCAGCAGGATTTCTTACTATAAAAAAGAAATTCTCCCAGCATTATTAAAACCTCAAATTTTGAATACTTGAGTATTACTTTAAGTAATCGCAGAAAGAAAGGTCGGTCTATGGCAAACTATTTAAAATCCAGAATCGTATCTTATCTGTTTATTCTTTTGGGAGTGGGAGCCGGATTCGTAATTTGCGAAGTGTCAATGGAACAGCTGGATTACTCCTCAGTTTGGGCGGTTTTTATCACAGGCTTTACAATTGGGGAATGCTTCATGATTAGAAAATGGTTAAGACGGGAGACTTCATGACGAAGAAAAGACTTGGCATGTTTTTGTCTCTATATGCTCTGTCAGCTTAGATTTCCTGTCCCGTTAAGCTGTTAAAAGAAATCGGGCTGCTATTCGATCGACGAGCATTCCACAAGGTTGCCTGCGAGAAAAAGCTCATCGTGAAAATACCCATCTCATCAACAATTTTTATACCTGTCTTAATCTTTTAAGCTTTGCTTGATACATGTAAATCATCCCCTTTCACCCACTTATACAGTATTTGTCCATTAAAAGAAGAACATGATCTTCTTGTCAAATATCTTTATTAGATCATATTGTCATGTATAATGAAGAGTATATCATGTGACATTCATACTGTATAAGAAAGGATATGACCAGTGAAAATGTTGAAAAAGGCTGTGTTGACAGCCGTTATTTTCTTGCTGGCCGCATTTGCAGGGAGTACAGAAGCCTTTGCTATGCCTTCCAAAGGGGCGGTGAAATTCAGGACGGATGCCAATACATATACGAAATCAGCCACTTCGATCGTTGTGACGGGAAAAAGTCCTGTTACGGGGACGATGGTTGCCGTCAGGCTGATCAATAAAAAAGGAACTGTCTTAATCTATCGAGATGTTCATTTAACACGCGGAAAACCTCATTTTCGGGTGAGCTTTCCGACGAAAAAGCTGAAACCGGGCAAGTATGACGTCTGGGTGGATGCCGTCAAAGGAAAGAAATGGCACGGGGAATTGAAGCGCTACATTGTCATCAAACATTGAACTCCATTATGATGAACGGAGGGCTGTGTAATGACTGCCGTGGGTTTTTGTGTATTATTATGTTCTGCATTTATCCATGCATCATGGAACTACCTTTCTAAAAAAGCCGATGGAGGCGTTCCGTTTATCTGGCTGTTCACAGCGATTGCAGCTGTTGTCTACACGCCGTTGGCCATAGGTGTTGTCATATATGAAAAGCCTGAGATCGGCAGCTGGCAGCTTGCCATCATCATGGCGAGCATCCTTGCCCACTTGGGCTTTTTTCTTGTTCTTCAAAAAGGGTACAAAAAGGGCGACCTTTCCCTCGTCTATCCGATCGCGAGAGGAACCGGCCCGCTGCTCACCTGTGTGCTGGCGGTCGCCTTTTTTGGCGAGACATTGACGCTGCCCGCTATTATAGGGATTCTTTTGATTGTGATCAGCATTCTTTTTTTCACAGGGGGAGCGAAGCGGTTAAAACAATCAGGCTCGTTCACACCGGTTCTTTACGGGCTGGCGGTCGGCGGTATTATTGCTGCATATACCCTCCTTGATAAAGCAGCGGTCAGCCGGTTTCTCATTCCGCCGTTGCTGTTGGATTATTGCAATACGCTCGGCCGTCTGATCATATTGACTCCTTTTGCCGCGAAAAGCTGGAGCGAAGTCCGGTTTGAGTGGAAGCATCACCGGATGGAAGCTGTCGGGGTCGGGGTTTTTAATTCTTTGGCTTATATTTTGGCGCTGAGTGTCATGGTATTTGCTCCGGTCAGCTATGTGGCGCCGGTTCGGGAAATCAGCATATTAATCGGAACGGTGATGGGGGCGGTTCTTTTGTCTGAGGGGTTCGGCAGGCTTAGAATTGTCGCGGCTGCCTTAATGGTGCTTGGCGTAATATCGGTAGCCATTGGTTAGGTTGTGTTCCATCGATGTGATCCGTTATATTTGTAGAATAAACAGAAATGAAAAAGGTGTTAGTCATGAAATCTTTTATTGTAGTCGGAGCGGGCGTCCTCGGTGCTTCTGCCGCTTATCATCTTGCAAAAAAGGGCGCGGAAGTAACCTTGATTGACCGCGGAGAGCGGGGAAGGGCTACAGATGCCGCGGCTGGAATCGTCTGCCCCTGGCTTTCGCAGCGCAGAAACCAAGTATGGTACAAGCTTGCAAAAGGCGGAGCGGCGTACTATGCCGATTTAATCAAGCAGCTTGAAGCTGACGGAGAATCAGATACGGGGTATAAACAGACAGGCGCTATCAGCTTGCATACAGACGAACGAAAGCTGGAGAAAATGGAAGAACGGGCGCATCTCAGGCGCAAAGATGCGCCTGAAATCGGCGAGATCACCCGTTTATCCCATGAGGAAACGAAGCTTTTATTTCCGCCTTTGGCAGAGGAGTACGGCTCTGTGCATATCAGCGGCGCCGCGCGTGTAAACGGAAAATTGCTCCGCCGCTCACTCGTGAACGCCGCACAGAAATACGGCGCTTCAGTTGTTGCCGGAAACGCTTCATTGCTCTATGAAGGAAACCGGGTAACAGGGATCTCCACAGCGGACAAAAAAATATACGCTGATCAGGTGCTGGTCACAGCGGGCGCTTGGGCGGACGAGCTTTTGAAGCCGCTCGGCGTGCGTTTTTCAGTCAGCTACCAAAAAGCGCAGATCGTTCATCTTCGTCTTCCGGATGCGGATACCGGCAGCTGGCCTGTTGTGATGCCTCCGAATGACCAATACATATTGGCATTTGAAGACGGCCGGATCGTTGCCGGCGCTACTCACGAAAATGAAGCGGAGCTTGATGATCTGCGGGTAACGGCCGGCGGCCTTCACGAAATTTTCTCAAAGGCGCTTGCCGTTGCGCCGGGTTTGGAATTGAGCGAGCTGCTTGAGACGCGCGTAGGCTTCAGGCCGTTTACACCGGGCTTTCTCCCCGTAATCGGCTCATTGCCGAACATTTGCGGGTTGCTCGTTGCCAACGGTCTCGGCGCTTCAGGGCTTACGTCAGGTCCGTACCTTGGCGCGGAATTGGCAAGGCTCGCCTTGGGAGAAGAGCCTGAGCTTGATATCGCTTTATATGATCCGGCCGGCGCGCTTGAAGGTTAAATCATTATGCAAAAAAAGTTCACCCGAAGCAAGAGTGAACTTTTTTCTTATTAACAGTTTTAAAATAGAATATTGTTCAATATAAATTCATGGAGTAAAATTTAGGAAATCTAGGAAAAAACCTAATTTTATTTGAAGGCATGCCGGTTTTTTGAATCGGCTGCCTCTGATTCCTAAACAAATTTGGGAAATGAAGGAGGGTCGCCATGATCCAGTTTGACTTTGAGTATTACAGGCCCCGATCTGCGCAGGAAGCGGTAAAGCTCTTTCAAAGTCTGGAGCGGGAGGGGAAAAAGCCGGCGTATTGTTCCGGCGGAACAGAACATTTGACGCCCGGACGGCTGAATGTGATCCATACAAATGCCGTTATCGATATTAAAGACATACCTGAGTGCAAAACTCTGCAATTTGAACGGCGTCACCTCGCTTTAGGCTCAGCATTAACATTGACGGAGGTCACGGAAAACGGCGGCTTTCCGCTGTTGAGCAAAGCGGTGAGAGAAGTGGCTGACCATACGGCGCGCAATAAGATTACGCTTGGCGGTAATATTTGCGGGCAGATCTTTTACCGTGAAGCAGTGCTGCCTTTTTTATTAACCGACAGCAAAGTGGTGACGATCGGAGACAAGGGGGAAAAGCGCTATTTGATTCACGACGTATTCGATCAGCAGCTGAAGCTGAACAAGGGAGAAATCCTTATTTTCCTTTTGATTGAAGAACGCTATCTTCATCAGCCTTTTGCAAGCATAAAAGTGAGGCAGCAATGGGATACGGGATATCCTTTGGCGACGATTTCAGCTCTTGAAATAGACGGACGCGTCCGCTGTGCATTTAGCGGTGTCTGCCCTTTTCCGTTTCGTTCATCAGAAGTGGAATCTGCGTTGAATGACGAATCGCTCCCTGTCGATCAAAGGGTGGATGAGGCGATCAGCCGCTTTCCCGGCCCTGTTTTGGACGATGCACAAGGGTCCGCTGAGTACCGCAAATTTGTCATCAAACATACGCTGTTTGACATTCTCGATATGCTGAAAAAGGGGCCGTTATGACAAGCGCTTGAATCCAATATTTGCAGGCGCGTGGGGTTCCATGAATTTGAACTGGCCGTAAAATCGGTGATGAACAAAAAAACAGAGGTTTTAAAAAAAGAGCGCCGGGCAGGCGCTTTTTTTGTTCAATTCAAAACGTCTGATCCCCAAATATCCTCCGCCCATTCAGGGTGATCAATGAATGGATTGCGGTTATGCTGGTATTGCTGATAGATGATGTCGTTCCGCTTTCTTTCGAGGGCATCGACAGGGTCTTCATGGTGCCATTTCAATAAAACCGACATTTTTCCGTGGTATGGTTTAGATCCGTTGTTCGTTGTGTCGTTCATTTCAAGATCCGGATGACCGTCATCTCCTTCATAGCGGACCGCCATATAGAAAATCATTCTGGCGACATCGCCTTTAATGCTTTTGTCAGGTTCCCAGGAATCGCCGTCATAGCGGTTTCCGGGGGAACCGGGATAGGGGCTGCCGCCTTCGTCGAAATCAAGGTTTCCGCGGGCGGCGTTTACTTGTACATCGCTGGGCCTGAGATGATGCAAATCTGTTCCGGGCCCTTTGCTTGTTCCGAAATCGCCGTGCGATTTTGCCCATACGTGCTCGCGGTTCCAATCGCCGGTTTGCCCCCCGTTCGCCTGTTTAGAGCGCGACTCCCTGGAATATAAGAGAATCACGTGATTTCGATTGGCCGGATCTTCGTCCGTTGCTTTCAGCGCTTCCCATACCTCACTGTAAGAAAGCTCTCTATGATCGTCGATTGTGTCGTGAAGCGCTTGTTTTAAAGCTTCGCCTGTTTTGCCTTGTGCCTGTTCGTAGTAATCCGCCGGAGCCGAGGACTGATGGGGCTGGACGTGTAAGGAAAACAACTGGAAGGCTTCTGCGTTTTGGGTGGGCGCGCACATCGCCGACAACATCAAAATAAACGGTATGAGACATTTTCGATTCATCTTTCGATTCCCTCCTTTTCATTCTTTCATTATCCAATCTTTTCATGAAAAGGAAATATCATTTTCGTTACGGTTTTCTTACGGTCTTGTAAATGAAGCTTTCCACCTTTCGAGGGCTTCCAAGCCGGCTTTTTCTTTCAGCTGTTTTTCCGCCGTTGGGACGCCTTCTTCAATGGCCGCGCAGTGTCCGAACAAATAATAGCGCAAGGCGGTATTCATGATGACTTGTTTTCTTTCATATTCGGTATCGGCCGATTCGTCTCCAGCGAGAACGGCCGTTATTTTTTCCGCCTGCTCCTCAGCAGACAGCGGTTTGTTGAGCTTTGCTTCATCTGCGTAAAGTCCGTATTTTTCCGGTTTTAATATAAAGGAATCGATCGCGCCGCTTTTTATCGTAAACACAAAGCTGCCTCTGTGGACCGGCACGTCTTCCGAGCCTTCCGCCCCTTGGACAATGAACACTTCTTTGTACGTCAAGCGCTGAAAAACGGGATGCATTTTCTGAATGGCCGTCCGGTGAAATGCGCCCATCATGAGCTTGTCGGCATCAGAGAAGTTGACCAGTTTTTCTGCTGTATTCAGCACGGTGCGGACGCCGATCTCTTCGCGGATTTTCTTCATCCGAACAAACGGTTTGCAAAATGTTTCGGCGGCTGCGAATCCGATGGAGGCCTCTTCCAGTGAGTGTGCCGTTTGTGCAGGATCAGTCTCAGAGGGGATTCCGAGTTTGTCCAGGACATCTTTTACGCTCGTTCCATATTTGGGCGGCAATGCATCACTGCCGTGGAGAAACACGGGGACTCCGTTTCCTGCAAGAAGGAGCGAGACGGGAATGGTTGCTAAAAAAGAATGTCTTCCTGTGTAAGGTCCCGCAAAATCGATGACCTCATCTTTTACAGCTTTGGAAAGGTTCAATGTTTTCGAGCTGTTCCGCAATGCTTCGGTAAACGCGAGCAATTCCTCAGGGGACTCTGTTTTCATCCGCTCCGCTATTAAGAATGCGGCGGTCTGAGCAGGGCTGGCATTTCCTGTAACGATCGCTTCTGCAGCTTGTTTGGCCTCTTCATAAGTTAAATCGCGGGAGCCCCTTTTTCCTCTTGCGACTTCTTTAATCCACTGTTGCAATGTGAACTCTCTCCTTTACATGCTGATCTTTCTTATGACTTTACATGAAAATGCAGAAAAGGAACAGTCGAGATTGTCGGCTTAATAATTGACAGAAAATATGACGATTTTCTGGATTGGCCGTGTTGATTTAGGTATTTTATCTGAAAAGATGCTGAAATTTAGAGGATTTTTCAATGCTATCAATGTTGTGATCATTTAATATGTTAAAAAAGTTAACGTGGAAGAAGGGGATGATCAAAAATGGGAATGCCGGCTTACAAAACTGAAGACGTGAAAAAGAACGAAAAACGCAAAAAGGAATTTCCGCATATTTATGTCATTCTGGCTGTCATGATTGGTCTCATGGCGCTTATGACATATGTGATTCCGGCGGGCGAATATGAACGGGTGGAAAGTCCGGACGGCAGGGAGATGATTGATCCGGCGTCCTACAAACGGATCGAACAGACGCCGGTTGATATCTTGGCATTGCTTACGGCGGTTCCGAAAGGGATGACGGAAGCGGCGCCGATTATCGTGTTTACATTTGCGATTGGCGGCGCTTTTGCCGTTCTGCGGAAAGCGTCTGTCATTGAGCTCGGCGTTCGTCTGCTGGCGGATCAGTTCAGGAACAAACCGGTTTTCGTTACGCCTGTCTTAATCTTCGTTTTTTCCGGCATTTCCTGTTTTATCGGGACGCCTGAGCTTTCCATCGTTTACGTTCCTGTCATTCTTCCTCTGCTGCTGTCTTTCGGATATGACCGGATGACAGCAGCAGCAATCGCATTGTGCGGGACGATCGCCGGCTTTACGAGCGCTTTGACAAACCCTTTTACTGTGGGGACCTCACAAATGATTTCCGGTCTCCCGCTTTATTCAGGGATGGGGTACAGGGCGGTTATCTTTGTTGTCATTACGGCGGTTGCCGCTGTATATGTGCTCAAATATGCGGAAAAGGTCAGGGCGCATCCTGAAAAAAGCCTGACGGGGAAAGAAGCGGTCGAAACGGTGCCTGCTTTTAAAGCAAGCGGACGGGTGAAATGGGCCGGCATCGCGGCGCTTGGGTTGTTTGCCGGCTTGATTGGCTGTGTCATTTATTTCAGGTGGGATATGCTGACAATGGCGGGCTATTTCCTGGCGCTCGGGATCATTCCTGCTTACATTGCCGGCATGAGCTCGAGAGACATTGCCGAGTCCTTTAATGAGGGCTTTAAAGAAGTGCTCGTCGGGGCGATGATTTGCGGCATTGCAAGAGCTGCTGCCGTCGTTATGGCCGACGGGCAGATCATGGATACGATTGTTTTCGGCTTGTCCCATGCGGTCTCACAGCTTCCTTCTTATTTAACGGTTACGGCGATGCTTTTGACACAGATGCTGTTTAACTTTTTTGTTCCAAGCGGGAGCGGACAGGCTTTAATTATGATGCCGATTATGGCGCCTTTGGCTGATATTGTCGGAATTACGCGGCAGACGGCGATTCTGGCTTTCCAATTCGGGGACGGTTTTTCAAACATCGTCTTTCCGACATCGGGTTACTTTATGGCGACGCTTGCGATCAGCCGGATTGCCTGGAATAAATGGCTGCGATTCATCCTTCCGCTGTTTGGCCTCTGGATGGGAGTGGCCGTGCTTTTCCTGATGTTTGCTAATGCTGTCGGCTGGTCGTAAATGGATAAAAAGGCGGGGGAATCCTCCGCTTTTTTATTTTCCCATCATTCCTTCAGAAGAAAAAATATGCAAAAATATGAAAAAACTAGACTTTGAACCTATCTGTGGATATACTAATTTAGTAATTGTTCGAATTTAAGATTGTCCGATATTTTCGGGCTTTAAGGAAGGTATCCGCGGATGAAAAAGATGGCCAGATTGTATATTCTCATGCTGAATGTGTTCATCGTTATGCTTGGTATAGGCTTGATTATTCCACTCATGCCTACGTTTATAGAAGAATTCGGCGCCTCAGGCAGCACGCTCGGATTGCTGATTGCGGCTTCGGGGATTACCCAGCTGCTGTTTTCGCCCGTTTCCGGGGAAATGACCGATAAATACGGAAGACGGAAAATGATCATTTTAGGCATCGGGGCGTTTGCGGTTTCCCAGCTGCTTTTCGCCTTGGCGAGCCAGATGTGGCTGCTGTTTGTTTCCCGCCTTCTCGGCGGAGCGGGGGCGGCGTTTTTGGTGCCGGCCATGTTTGCCTACATCGCTGACATCACATCGGAAAAGGATCGAAGCAAAGGGATGGGGCTGATCAGCGCCGCGATGTCTCTCGGCTTTGTCATCGGTCCGGGAGCAGGCGGATATTTGGCTGCGTTCGGGCTCACTTTCCCGTTTTACGTGTCAGCCGGATTAGCCGGCTTGGCGACAGTTTTATCGCTTCTTGTCCTTCCGGAAACGCTCAGTCAAGAAAAGATGCTTGAAAAGCGCCGCTCCGCTCAAAAGCGCGAACCGCTTCCAAAGCAAATGGCGCGCGCGCTGCGATCGCCGTATGCTTTTCTGTTTGTCCTCGTGTTCATCCTGAACTTCGGGATCATGAATTTTGAGGCGGTATTCAGCCTTTATGTCGATCATAAGCACGGCTTTACACCGGGAGACATTGCCTTTGTCATTACAGCGGCAAGCTTGATCGGCGTGTTCGTCCAGGCGGTGGCCCTCGGGATGCTGACGAACCGCTTCGGCGAGAAAAAGCTGATGAACATGACGCTGATCGGTTCAGCGGCAGCGCTTGCCGTCTGCTCGATTGCCGGTTCGTACTGGCTCGTTTTCGGAGCAACGATTGTTTTCTTCATGCTGACGTCCATCCTCCGTCCGGCGATTAACACGCTGATTTCAAAAATGGCCGGTGATGAACAGGGCTTTGCCGCAGGCATGAACAATGCGTTTATGAGTCTTGCCAACATCGTCGGACCGACGGTGGCCGGTCTGTTATTCGATGTGAACGTGGAAATTCCATATATTTTTGGTGCGGTCGTTCTCGTACTCAGCTTTTTGGCGGCAGTCAGCTGGGGGCGGAAGCAGCAGACCCGCGCAATTCCTGAAAAAGTATAAGGGAGCCGGCACATATGCCGGCTTTTTTCTATAGTGAAATGCTCAAATCATCAGCTTTACATCCTCCGATTGCCCCGTGTAAGGGATTTCTCACAAACCAAGCAGCATTTGAATTCTGAGCGCCAGTCTCAAGCGCAGGGTTGTGTCCGCATCTTTCAGGCTTTTCCCGAGCAATTCTTCACATTTTTCGAGCCTGTAGATGACGGTGTTTCTGTGGACATACAGGCGTTTGGCCGTTTCAGAAATCTGACAGTGCGTTTCCAGATAGACGGACAATGTTTGCAGGAGCCCCTGGTCATCCTTCGGCAGGCTGGCAAGCTGATGCAGCGCATGCGTGTAAAATGTCTTCAAATCATCAGCCGGAATCATGCGCAAAAGCTCAGAGACGTCTTTCATATGGTACGTCTGGATGAACTCGGTGCTCCCGGACAAATGGCCGGAATGGAGCGCGTCGACGGCTTCTTTGCAAATGTACGGAACGTCGCTCAGCTGATGGCTGAGGTTGCTGATTCCGAAAGAGATTGTCCGCTGAAAGTGCTCCGCTGCATGACGCTGAAACGTCTTTAAAAATCCGCCCACGGCTGCATTCAGTTCAGCCCAGCTGTCCGTCGCTTCGGCCAGCAGGAAGCACACGTTTCCCTTTGTGAAAAGGTGCGGAGGAAACGGGAAGTCAACCAGTTCTTCTTCCAGGCGCTCGAACACGGAATCTGATTCAAGCTGATTTTCCGTGAAGCTGAGCGATTTTTCGCGGCGGTCCAATTTGCCGGCGATGCACACATATTTTTGATCCCACTTGAGCTGAAATTCTTTGGCTCGGTTTTTAATTTCTTCAGCGGAGGAAAAGGCGCCGTCCAAAAAATTGCTGAAAAACTCGTTCCGCGCTCTTCGCAAATATTGTTTGAGCGCATTTTCCTTCATCAGCTCAAAGGCGATGACATTGGCGGCTTGTTCGATTGTTAACAGCAAGCCTTTGTCTGAAGAGGAAATCATCCCGCAGACAACGAGGAAGCCGCATTTTTTTTCATGAGTATAGATCGGAAATACCGAATAAGTTTGTTTGTCGGGAAGCGTTGAAAAACAGGTGAGCCCCGTTCTGTTTCCTTTTTGAAATATTCCTTTATAATGCGACAGCGTCCCGGCGGCATCCGCTTTTGAAGAGGCGATCAGCTTGAGGTGCTGATTGAATAGAAGAACGGGAAGCTTCAAAACAGCAGAGACGTTATGCAAGAGCGATTGAATGCTTTTGCCGCTCATAATATGGGTTGTGAATTTTTTTTGGGCGGTGATGGCCTGTTCGAGTTCTGCCGTCCGTTTGTCTAAAATATGGCTCAGTGTATGATTGACAATATCACCGAGGCGGACATCTTCATTTAGCTCGATGATCGGAAATGACCGCTCGTCGGCAAGCTTGATCACCTCGTCGGGTATTTTCTGCAAAAAGCGCGTTTTGATGCCGAGTCCGGCGCAGCCCCGCCTGATCATCCTTTCAATCAATTCCTTCAATAAAAAAGGCCGGTCTTTTAAATGGTATGCGGTCGTGACGAGGAGCTCGCCATGATGCAGATAATCGGCAATATCCGGCGCATCCATCATATTGATGTGTTCGATGTTCCGGGTCCCTCCCGTTTTTCCGGCGGCGAGCGTTGCGCCTTTAAACACGGGGAGGTTCATCATGTCATAGATATTCATTGATCTGTGCAGACCTCCTTTGTCATTTTAGCCATTATCAACAAAAAATGAGCGGATTTGTGACATTTATGCCGATGTTTATTTTTCATGTTACCAGTAAACTTGTATTTATATAGAGAGTTGTAAAGAAATATAACAAAAAAATAGAAAGGAAGTTTCTTTACATGACCATTGGTATTCATAAGATCGGAGAAAGTACAGCCCGCGATATCGAAGACATGATCAATTGGCTGGCATCATTCGGGGAAAGCGGAGAAGGAGGGGTGACAAGGCTCCTTTATTCAAAGCCGTGGCTCAGCGCTCAGCAGTCGCTAAAGGAAAAGATGGAGGGCTGGGGAATAGAGCCGTACTTCGATGATGCCGGAAATCTGTTTGGGAGAATAGAAGGTACAGAGAATCATGCGAAAGCGATCCTGACCGGTTCACACATTGACACGGTCATCAACGGAGGGAAATTCGACGGGGCATACGGGATTTTAGCGAGCCTTTTGTCTGCCAAAAACCTTCTGGATACATACGGCCGGCCGAAAACGTCGATCGAAGTCGTGTCTTTGTGCGAGGAAGAGGGAAGCCGTTTCCCCTTGACTTTTTGGGGATCGGGGAATTTAACGGGCTTGTTTGACTGTCAAAAGACGCCGGCTGTGCACGATCAGAACGGAGTATCGATCGAGCAGGCGATGAAAGATTGCGGTTTCGGAAAACGGCAGTACAGGCGCCCGTTCAGGCGTGATGCGAAGTGCTTTATCGAGCTTCATATTGAACAGGGGAGCATTCTTGAGGAGAGCGGCCGTCAAATCGGCATTGTCACGGACATCGTCGGGCAAAGGCGGTTTACGGTTATGGTCAAAGGAGAAAGCAACCATGCCGGAACGACGCCGATGAACGCCAGAAAAGACGCGGTGGCCGTCTCGGCATTGTGCATTTCCTATTTGACGAACAAAGCTAAAGCCGCTTATCCGCATTTAACGGCAACGGTCGGCAGGATTGAAGCAAAGCCGAATGTGCCGAATGTTATATCAGGCGAAGCTGTTTTTTCTCTTGATTTCCGCCATCATCATGAAGCGGTGTTGGACCGGTATTGCGAGGATATTTTTGCTTATTTCACAGAGCTGGCCGGCGAATGGAACATTCAGATCACAGTTGAGCAGACGACGGAAGCGAAGCCTATGAGGATGGATCAGGACTTGATCCAACTCTCGAAGCAGTCGGCCGAGGAGCTTGACGTGTCCTATCAGGAGATGGTCAGCGGGGCGGGGCACGATGCCCAGGTTTTCGGCCCGCATTGCCCGACGTCGCTCTTGTTCGTTCCGAGCCGGAACGGCATCAGCCATTCGCCGGAAGAATGGACAAAACCGGCTGATCTTGCAGCGGGCGTTGACCTTTTGACCCATGTATTATACAGGCTGGCATATGAATGAAAGGAGAAAAAGATCATGACAATTGGCGAAATGAATATTCCGAAACGAACAATTATGACTCCCGGTCCTGTTGAAGTTCATCCGAGAGTGCTGAGGGCGCTTTCCTCACCTGTACTGGGACAATTCGACCCTGCATTTACAGACATGATGAATGACGTCATGACGCTGCTTCGGCAGATTTTCCGAACGACAAATAAATGGGCATTTCCGATAGACGGGACATCTCGGGCCGGGCTTGAAGCCGTCCTTGCCAGTCTCATCAAACCGGGGGAACGGGTGCTCATTCCCATTTTCGGACGGTTCGGCTATCTGCTGGCAGAGATTTGCGAACGTTACCGGGCTGATGTTTATACAATGGAATGCCCGTGGGGAGACGTTTTTGAACCGAAAGAGATCATCTCTGAAATCAAACGGACGAAACCGGAGATCGTCGCGGTTGTGCACGGCGAGACATCGACTGGATGCATTCAGCCGCTCGAAGAAATCGGCCGGGCCTGCCGGGAGCTTGATGTGCTTTGTGTAGTCGACGCGGTGGCTACTATCGGAGGTACGGATGTCAATACGGATGAATGGTGCCTTGACGCGGTCGTCGGCGGTACGCAAAAGTGTTTATCCGTTCCTTCCGGTATGGCGCCGATCACATTTAACAGCCGGGTTGAAAAGCGCATCAATGAAAGGAAAAAGGTAGAACGGGGTATTGCCACAAGAGAAGATATCGAGCTTGAAACAGGACGCTTGCCGATTTCCAGCAATTATTTTGACCTTGGCATGCTGATGGATTATTGGGGTCCGAGGCGCCTCAATCATCATACAGAAGCGACTTCGATGCTGTACGGTTTACGCGAAGGAGCGCGGGTCGTTCTTGAGGAGGGGCTCCGCGAGCGATTCTCAAGACACCGGCTGCATGAAGCAGCGCTAGTCAAGGGCATCGAAGCGATGGGACTCGAATTGTTTACGGAAGGCCGGAAAAAGCTGCCGACCGTCACTTGTGTGAAAGTGCCTGAGCGGGTTGACGCGGATCTTGTCAGGAAGATGATGCTTGACGACTTCGGCGTCGAAATCGCCAGCTCTTTCGGGCCGTTGGCCGGAAAGATATGGAGAATCGGGACGATGGGGTACAGCTGCAGGAAAGAAAATGTTCTTTTTACATTGGCGGCTCTCGAAGCGGTGCTCATACGGACAGGTGCTGCTGTATCGCCGGGAAACGCGCTTCAGGCGGCTTTGGACTTCTATCATGAGAAGGCTTCAGAGGAGGAGGAATCTCATGAAAACATTTGACCTGCTTTTGAAAGGCGCTTCCGTCGTGTGCCCGGAAGGCGTAAGGAAAATCGATATCGGCGTCAAAAACGGGATAATCGCTGAGCTTGGCGTGCTTGACGGCGGTTCGGCCGAAAATATTTTTCAGGCCGAAGGTCAATACATTTTTCCGGGAACCGTCGATTGCCATGTTCATTTCAGCGAGCCGGGCCGGGCGGATTGGGAAGGTATTTCCAGCGGCTCGCGCATGATGGCTGCCGGCGGATGTACGACGTATTTTGACATGCCTTTAAACGGCGTTCCAGCGACCGTCACCGTTCAAGCGCTGGAAGAGAAGGCGGAGATCGCCGGGCGCAAATCGCTCGTCGATTTTGCGCTTTGGGGCGGGCTTGTCCCTAGGAATCGGCGGCATCTCAAACAGATGGCGGAAACAGGTGTAATCGGTTTTAAAGCGTTTCTGTCCGAATCGGGCAATGCGGAATTTCAGGCTGCCGATGATCTTTCGCTTTTAGAGGGGATGAAGGAAATCGCCGCCACGGGAAAAATTTTAGCGCTTCATGCCGAAAGCGACGCCATGACTAAGTTTCTCCATCAAGAAGCTCTCCTGAACGGGCGGACTGATGCGGATGCCTATGCGGCTTCGAGACCGCCCGAAGCGGAGACGGAAGCGGTATTTCGCGCCCTGCAATTTGCGAGGGTGACAGGCTGTGCGCTTCATTTTGTCCATATCAGCACAAAAGAAGCAGTCGATATGATCGATGAAGCGAGGCAATCCGGGATGGACGTGTCGCTTGAAACGTGTCCCCATTACCTTCTTTTCAGCCACAGAGCGTTTTTGAAAAAGGGCGCCTTGGCCAAGTGCGCGCCCCCGCTCCGTTCAGAAACGGGACGAATGAACTTGGTAAACCGTCTCCTTGAAGGGAAAATTGATATGGTATCATCCGATCATTCGCCGTGTCCTCCCGACTTGAGGAATGACGATATCTTACGTTCCTGGGGGGGAATCAGCGGAGGGCAGTTCACGCTTTTGGCAATGATTGAACTAGCGTTGAGGCATAAAGCGCCTTTCGAAAAGGTGGCGGAATGGACGGCGCTCGCCCCCGCCAGACGATTTGGTCTCGGAAATCGAAAAGGGCAGATTAAGATCGGCTGTGACGCGGATTTTGCGATCGTCAGCCTGAATGAAACGTATACCGTTACAAAAGACAGCTTGTTTGCAAAGCATAAAGAAAGCCTGTACGAAGAACATGTTTTCCCGTGCCGCATAACGGGGGCTTTTAATAGAGGAAGGCTCGTATTTGACGGATCCGACACGCGCGGGGCAGCAGGCGGAACATGGCTGAATGAAAGAGAAGCAAAAGCGGGTCACTGGAGCGCAACAAACAGCATGTGATCATGCTGTTTGTTGTGTGATGAACAGAAAAAATAATTTTGCGACATCAAATTTTCAATTATAATTTGAAAATTTTTGCAGAGGTTTATGCTATATTAGACTTGTAAATAAAAGATAGGAGGTATCAAGGTAGAAGAGAGGAAATAATGACAGCGCCTCCAGCCGCTAGCAAAAGAAGATATTGCAAAACAGACAATAGTCTCCCTCCGCGTTTATTCTTTAGAGAGAAACATAAGATTAAACTTACACTGATCAACCTCATGAGCCTGCTTCCTCAGAAAATAAAGACTACTTATCTCGTGAACGCCTTCAGGTCCGGTGAATAAACGGTTGTCCCAAAAAGCCGGAATACATAAAAATAGGAACTCAATGCTGTGCTAGAAGAATTTATTTTAAGGAGAGAATAATGAAGAAAAAACGGTTCGGAATTTTGTTCTTAGCTCTTTTCTTGTTACTGTTTAATACAGCTTCACAAGCGGCTGATCCAAATCAAAAAACAACTGAAGAAGTACTCCTAGACGCCTTTGATAAGTTTGGTTTAGTTAGTTCTGTGATTGGAAAAACAGACCCAGTTATATCAATAGGTCTTGATGATACTAGAAGCGAAGAAAAACTCCGAGAATACTTAGATGAGAACTTACCTCCAGATGCAAAAGAGAAATACGAAATTGAAATTATTAAAAGAAACGTTGAAGAAATGAAGAGGAAATCCGTGAGAATCTAAAACAAGAGAACTAATCAAAAAAGCAGGCTGAGAGGCCTGCTTTTCCTGTGGGTGTGGTTTCGGGTGCAATGCGATCGATCTGTGCCTATTCCAACGATCTCAAATAACCGGCCAATACAGAATCGATCCTTTCAGCCGTCAGCTTTTCGGGGTCCATGATCAAATGAAGCGCCAGCCCGTCGACAAGGGCGTACAAGTGCTCGGTTTCCTTTAGGACTTCGATCCCCGGTTTGGCGCCGGTACTCACCAGCATTTCAACAGCCGATTTACAGGCTGAATAAATGCCTTCATTCATCTCCTTTCTCAACGGTTTGAGCTCCGGATCGCTGAGCGATTTGGCCGTAAATGCATACCATGCCTCCATTTCCAGTTTTCGCTCCTCATCAAGAGGCATAAGCTGAAAAAGAAGCTGTTTGACGTTCTCAGCCGGTGTACCGTTAAATGTCATGCTCTCAATCCGCGTTTTGACCCGGTTTGCCACAAGCCTCATTGAATAAATGAAAAGCTCAGACTGTTGGGGAAAATAATGGCGCATCGATCCGGCCGAAAGTCCGGCTTCCTTAGCGACATTTCTGACGGTGCAATGTTCAAGTCCATCCCTGTGAATCACATTCCACACCGCTTCGGCAATTTTTTCTTTTTGTTTTTCGTGATCAACTATTTTTGGCATACACACATTATAACACGGCTGTATTATTTAATACATCTGTGTTATAATTTTTTAGTACAAATGTGTTAAAAAGAGAGGCGGATAAAAGGTGATTGGTTTATTGATTATAGCTTGTGAGATTGGTTTTTGGATTTTTATTCTGCTTGGCCTTATTTTTCGCTATATGGCAGGCTGGAAAAAGGCTGGTTTGATCATGTTTGCATGTACCCCGGTTTTGGATTTGCTACTTTTGGCTGCAACGGCGCTTGATCTGTACAATGGGGCGCAAGCGGATGTTTTGCACGGCATCGCCGCCGTTTATATCGGTGTCAGCATCGCGTTCGGGAGCCGCATGATCAAATGGGCGGATGAAAGGTTCGCCTATCGCTTTGCCGGCGGTCCGAAGCCTGACAAAGGCCCGCAGTACGGCAAGGAACACGCTAAAAAAGAGCGCAAAGGCTGGTTGCGGCATTTTATCGCATGGCTGATCGGGGCGGCGCTGCTGGCCGGGATGCATCTGTTCATCGGCGACCCGGAAAGAACGGAACCGTTAATCCGCATCGCTTCTTTATGGACGATCATCCTTGCCATCGATTTTCTGTACAGTTTCAGCTTTACCCTTTTTCCGAAGAAAGCCCGTTAAAAGAAGCCGGATGTCCGGCTTCTTTTTCATGTTCAAGTATCCCGCCGCTGAAAAAGGAAATGCTACAAGCAGACCTGGATCAAGTTTTCGAAAAAAACCTGTGATAAACTAAAAGAAGAGGTGAACTGCATTGATTTATATTGGATTAACAGGATGGGGGGATCATGACAGCCTGTATCCGCCCAAGACAAGCAGTCAAAACAAGCTGATCCACTATTCGGCGCATTTTCCGATCGTCGAGCTTGATGCGAGCTTTTACGCGATTCAGCCCGAGCGGAACAATGAAAAATGGGTGAAGGAGACGCCGGAAACCTTTCAGTTTATCATTAAGGCATATCAGGGAATGACGGGGCATCAGCGCGGGGAAATCCCCTTTGAAACGAAAGACGACATGTTTGCTGCTTTTAAGCTTTCGTTAACGCCATACATAAAAGCGGGCAAGCTGGCGATGGTCCTCTTTCAGTTTCCGCCATGGTTTGATTGCAAAAAAGAAAACGTCAATTACTTAAGATGGGTAAAAGAGAAAATGGGAGATATACCGTGTGCGCTTGAATTCAGGCATCGGTCATGGTTTATGCCCCAGTTTTACGACAAAACGCTCGCTTTTATGGAGGAACAGCAATGGATTCACAGCATTTGCGATGAACCCCAGGCGGGCGAAGGCAGCATACCGACGGTTCTTCATGCGACTGACAGCCAAAAAACGCTCGTCCGTTTTCACGGCCGCAACAAGGAAGGCTGGTTAAGGCCGTCTTCTGGGCAAAATTGGCGTGAGGTCAGGTATTTATATTTATATAATGAACAAGAATTAAAAGACTGGAAGAAAAACCTTGAGCTGCTTGAACAGCAGTCGAAAAACGTTTACGTGCTGTTTAATAACAATTCAGGCGGTGATGCGGCTCAAAACGGGAAGCAAATGAAGGAGCTGCTCGATATTGAATACAAAGGGCTTACGCCAAGGCAGCTCGATTTATTCAGCTAGAAAAGAGGACTTATTTTATGGAATATCTTATCTTGATCATACTCGGATTTATCGCGGGAACCATCGGCAGTCTTGTCGGGCTCGGCGGAGGGATCGTCATCGTTCCCTCGCTCCTTTTTCTGGCGGGGCTGCCGACGCTGTTTGACCATGTGACACCGCAAATGGCGGTCGGCACATCGCTGGTTGTCATCATATTCACAGGGCTTTCTTCAACGCTTGCGTATATGAAATATAAAACCGTAGATTATAAAAGCGGTCTTATTTTTTTCATCGGCTCGGGGCCGGGCAGCATCGCAGGTGCCCATGTATCGACATATTTCAGCTCAGACTCGTTTTCTCTATGGTTCGGGATTTTTATGATTCTCATTTCCCTTTCCTTAATGATAAAGAAAAGGGTGAAACCTGCCGAGAAAAAGCATACGGGCGTTATTAGAACGTTCACAGGAAATGAAGGACAGGAATATACGTATTCATATCATCCTTTAGCCGGAATCGCGATCGCCTTTGTCGTCGGCTTCCTCGGCGGGCTTTTCGGTATCGGAGGCGGCTCGCTGATGGTGCCGGCGATGATTCTTCTGTTTTTATTTCCGACAAGGGTCGCTGTTGCGACATCGATGTTTATTATTTTCCTTTCATCTGTCGCGGGCTCTGCCGGCCATGTCATCGCGGGCCATGTCAACTGGCTTTATGCGCTCGCATTGATCCCGGGCGCCTGGTTTGGCGGACAGCTCGGCGCCTACATTAATAAAAAGATGCAAACAAAGACGATCGTATTGATCATGAGGTTCGTATTGATCATCATCGGAATCAGATTAATCTATCAAGGCGTGTTTAGTTAAACGTTAGGGAGAGATTTGCATGACGGAAAAGCTCCATATTTACCATACGAACGATTTGCACAGCCATTTTGAAAACTGGCCGAAAATCGTCGATTATATTCAGACACAAAGACAAAAACATGAAGAGCAGGGGGAAGAAGTGCTTTTGTTCGACCTCGGCGATCATGTCGACAGATTCCATCCGATATCTGAGGCCACCTTCGGAAAAGCGAATGTGGAGCTGTTGAACCGTCTGCAGTATGATGCTGCAACGATCGGGAACAATGAAGGGATTACACTGCCGCATCAGGAGCTGGATACACTTTATGACAACGCACAGTTTCCTGTTGTTGTTTCCAATTTGTTTGACGAAAAAGGGAAGAGGCCCGGCTGGGCAGCACCGTATGTGCTCAAAAAGGTGAAGAGCGGTGCAACTCTTGCCATTCTCGGTGTGACAGTCCCGTATTATCCGATCTACCGGCAGCTTGGCTGGACGGTTGCAGACGCATTTGAAAGCATCGGCGAGATGCTCAGTGAAATCAAAGAAAAAGCCGATACTGTCATTCTTCTTTCACACCTCGGCATTTTGGATGATCAGCGCGTCGCGGAGGCTTTTCCCGAAATCGACCTGATTCTCGGCTCCCACACCCATCACCTGCTTGAAGAAGGGATGATGAAAGACGGCGTTATGCTGGCCTGCGCCGAAAAATACGGGAACTATGTCGGTCATGTTGAACTGACGTATAACGGAACGCTTGAGAACATCACAGCAACCGTTATGAAGACGGCAGAATGGAACGAAGAATCAGAGGAGACGATTCGTTTTCTGAAGGAAAAAGAGAAAGAAGCCGGACATCTGCTTGAAGAAGAAATTGCGACATTGGACAACATCCTTGAAACCGCCTGGTTCCGGAGAAGCGCCCTTCCGCAAATGCTGGCAGACGCCTTAAAGGAATGGTGTGAGGCGGAAATCGGAATGGTCAACTCAGGCATTGTACTGGAGTCTCTATCACAAGGCGCGGTGACGAAAGCGGATGTTCACCGCATCTGTCCGCATCCGATTAATCCGGTCAAACTGAAGCTGACGGGACGTGAGCTGAAAGAGGTCATCTTCCATGCATCATCGGAAGAAACCGAGAAACTGCGAATTAAAGGGCTCGGTTTTCGCGGCGAAGTGATGGGGAAAATGCTGTATGCCGGCCTTGACCCGGAAAAGCTCTCTGTCAACGGAACGGACATTGAAGATGATGCGTTCTACACGATCGCCACGATTGATATGTTTACACTCGGAACGCTGTTTCCGGCGATCCGCGATGCGGAAGATATCGAGTACTTTATGCCTGAATTCCTGCGCGATCTGCTCGCCTGGAAGCTTAAAAAAGCAAACCGGTTCTAATACAGATGCTCTAAGATTCGGGGCAAACCGGAACATGTCTCTCGCTTTATCATACATTAATGGTAAAGGAGGGATTGCGATGGTAAATTTAACTCCAATTATGATAGAAGATCAGCCGTTTACGGCTGTAACGGTCAAACTGCCGAAAACGAACTTTATGGCGGTAACCAATGACCATGGATATATTATGTGCGGAGCGCTTGACGTCGCCCTGCTGAATGATAAATTAAAAGAACGGAAAATCGTCGCCGCCAGAGCCGTCGGCGTGCGGACGATCGATCAGCTTCTCGAAGCACCGCTCGAATCTGTAACCGATGCGGCCGGAGAGCTCGGCATCCATCCCGGAATGAGCGGCAAAGAAGCCCTTTTAAAAATGGTGAAATAAAGTTGTCTGATTGAATCGTATATCCCCTCTTACAAGCATACACTTTTGATGTAAGGGGGGATTTTGCTTGCGAAGATTTCGCGGCCCTCTGTCAAAAAGAGGACCTTTGCCTTTTCGATATGTCATGCTGCTTTCGTTTGTATTTTTTATTTTTTCAACGGCCGTCAGCCTGTTGATCATCAACTCATCCATCAAACCGACGCTTCTGAACATCGCTGAAATGGAAACGAACCGGATTGCGACGCACGTCATCCAGGAAGCTGTCGAGGATTATATGAACCAAGATGAAAATGTGCAAAACATGGTCGAAATGAAGACAAATGAAAACGGGAAAGTAACAACGATCAATTTCAATTCCCATGTTGTTCGCGATATGCAGACCAAGATTACGAAACGGCTGCATGAAAATTTGAAAGTAACGGAAACAGAAGAATTTAATTCTTCTGCGAAAACGCCGGAAGACAAGAGTGATGGCGTGATTTATCAAATTCCTCTCGGCCAGACAACGGGAAATTCCCTGCTTGGAAACCTCGGGCCGAAAATACCGGTGCGCTTTAATGTTGTAGGAGATGTTTTTACAGATTTCAAAAAAAGTGTGGAACCGTACGGAATTAATAATGCATTAATTAATATTGGGATTCTTGTCGAAGTCAAGGTCCGTGTCGTCATACCGTTTGCGACAAAAACGGCGGTTGTCAAAAATACGATTCCGGCAACGATTCAAGCCGTGCACGGCGAAGTACCCGACTTCTACAGCGGCAACGGCAGCCAGACGGCGCCATCGATTCAAATCCCTTCAAAGGATGAAAAAACAGAACAAAAAAAGGAACAAAATAAGCAATGATTTCCAGGCGTTCTGCACACATCAGGCAGAATGCTTTTTTTTGCGTCCTGGAAACAGAATGTGTCTATTTTCTTAAAAAAATACTTTGACTTAGGCAAAAAGACTGTATATACTATTCAATAATAATAATTATTAGAAAATTCATTGTTTTCAGATGTTTCAATAAGGTAAAGGAGGAAGCTTATGGATAGTCGTCCGCAATGGGGAACAAGAGCGGGTTTTATTTTAGCAGCTGTCGGTTCTGCGATCGGTTTGGGGAATATATGGAGGTTCCCGGCTGTAGCTTATGAAAACGGAGGAGGCGCGTTCTTTCTGCCATATTTGTTCGCGCTTTTGACAGCAGGAATCCCACTTCTCATCATGGAATTTACAATCGGCCATAAATACAGGGGCTCAGCCCCGCTATCCTATGCCCGGATGGGGAAAGGAAAGGAGTGGATCGGCTGGTGGCAGGTCGCCATCTCATTTGTCATCTCGACGTATTATGCCGTGATCGTGGCATGGGCCATTTCTTACACTGTCTTTTCTTTCAATTTAGGCTGGGGTAAAGATACAGAAAATTTTCTAATGACTGAATATTTAAACAGAGTTGATATTGGAGGAGGAGCCATCGGGCAATTCGGAGGCTTCGTGCCGGGCGTCCTGATTCCGCTCGCGATTGTCTGGATTGTTTCCTTAGGCATTTTATTTGCCGGAGTCAAAAAAGGAATCGAAATTGCGAACCGCATCTTCATTCCGCTGCTTGTGGTCTTATTTTTAATCATCGTCATTTATTCGATTACACTTGACGGGGCTGCTCAAGGGCTGAATGCGTTTTTCACGCCTGATTGGAGCCAGATCACAAACGGAAAAGTTTGGGTGGCGGCATACGGCCAAATTTTCTTCAGTCTGTCGATCGCGTTTGCCATCATGATTACGTATTCCAGCTATTTGCCGAAAAAATCCGATGTTACAAACAATGCGTTCATCACCGGCTTCGGGAATTCGTCGTTCGAGCTGCTGGCCGGGATCGGGGTATTCAGTGCGCTGGGCTTTATGGCCGCGCAGCAGGGCGTTCCAGTTAAGGAGGTCGTCTCTTCCGGAATCGGTTTGGCGTTCGTCGTCTTTCCGCAAATCATCAATGAGTTTCCGGCGTTTAATGTGCTTTTCGGGTTTTTATTCTTTGGTTCGCTCGTTTTGGCAGGTCTGTCGTCTCTCATTTCGATCTCTGAAACATATGTTGCCGCGATTCAGGATAAATTCAACGTTCCGCGGCGGAAAGCCGTGCTGTTCGGCGGAGGGGCTGCTGCATTGTGTTCGCTCGTATTTGCGACAAAAGGCGGGCTGTTCTTTCTCGATGCAGCCGATTACTTTATCAACAATTTCGGAGTAGCGCTTGCCGGATTGATCGAAGTCGTTGCGATTGCATGGTTTGCGAAAGAGCTGAAAGCTTTGCAGGCTCACGCCAATTCGGTTTCCGACATTCAGCTCGGCGCCTGGTGGAGAATCTGCCTGAGCGTCGTCACGCCGATTGTTCTGGGGTATATGATGTTTGATAATATCAAGACGAATATCACAACAGCTTACGGTGATCTGCCGGTAGAGTTTCTCCTGAAATGGGGATGGTGCGTCGCTGTTGGAGCGATTGCAGCCGGATTTATCCTTTCGCTTTCAAAATGGAAGAACGAACTGAAATATACGCCATTTCAACATGACAAGGAGGTTTCCTCATGAACGGCGCATCTATAGCAATGATGGTGATCGGCATCGTCATTATTTGGGGAGGCTTGGCCGCAAGCATCATCAATGCGGTTGTGAAAAGCAAGAAAAGCCAAGCCGGTTAATCTCTGACAAGAAAACATCCCTATTCTTCTGAAATAGGGATGTCTTTTATTTTTTCTTTCGAAGCTCCTTCCGTTCCCATGCCCTTAAATGAGGATAAGGGTCAAAAGACCATTCGGTTCTTCCGTTGTCTTTATACATGCCGTAGTGAAGATGGGGCGGGAATTTTCCCGATGTTCCCGGCGGCCCATATCCCGTTGCTCCGACCGAGCCGATCACTTGGCCGGGTTCGACGATTTCTCCCACTTTCAAGCCTTTTGTGAATCCGTTCAAATGGGCGAAATAATGGTACGTATTGTTGATGTCTCTGATTCCGATCCGCCATCCGCCGAAACGATTCCAGCCTTTCATTTCCACAATACCGTAGCATGTCGACCGGACGGGGAGGCCGTAATGGGCGAACAAATCCGTCCCTTCGTGAATGCGCCTGCCCCCGAATCCGCGGGCATCTCCCCATGTGCTTCTATAGCTGTAATCTGATCTTACGGGAAGAGGAAAGGCGTGCTTGCCCAAATCAATGTGGCCGTATTTTTGAAAAAGCCTGATAAAGCCTGATATGATGCCGACCGTCTGATCTCTTTCGTAAAACTCCCACAGGCCGATGCGGATATTTTCTATGTCTCTTCCATATGTCAACAAGTATTGTCCAAACGTATAAAGGACGTCTTCATCCTGATCCGGTTCCGCCAGTCCGTCTCCGTTTCCGTCCATTCCAATTCCGTCAAAAACCTTGATGCTGAGCGGTGACGTATCTTTCGGGTTGGGGTTTTCAGGTCCGCTCCACACGCTTTGCGGAATATATATCCCGGTGTGCCCTTTTTGCTTCGGCAAGTCCTTGCGGTTTTTGCGGATATTGATTTCGTATTGGTCGACAGCCGCGAAAACATACCAAGGAATATGGGTTGCAGCTTCTGTTTTATGATAAAGGGCCATTCTCTTTTGCAGATCGGGCTCTTTTTTCTCCTTTGCAAGAGCGCACGGCTGCGATATGAGCAAAAGGAGGATGAGAACGGATAATACAGCTTTCACAGTGTCCTTAGCTCCTTTCAGTTTGAATACGGTTAGTTTGTGACATCTGCAGAAATCGATAATAAGAAAATGTTAGAAATTCGATCTTGTCTAATCATGCTCTTGTTCACAAATCTGTACTATGTTAAAGTGACTAAAGATGAAGATTTAGCATTTTTAATTTAAGCGGTTCCAAAGCAAGGGGACACATCCGGCGCTATGTTTTCGTATTGAACTTGACTACAATCCACAATGGAGATGATGGAATTGGCAAAGAAAGACGAGCACCTAAGAAAGCCCGAATGGCTTAAGATCAAGCTGAACACAAATGAAAACTATACGGGCTTAAAAAAATTAATGCGGGAAAACAACCTCCATACGGTCTGTGAAGAGGCGAAATGCCCGAACATTCACGAATGCTGGGCCGTTAGACGTACCGCAACCTTTATGATTCTCGGATCTGTCTGTACGAGAGCCTGCCGCTTCTGTGCGGTGAAGACGGGGCTGCCGACAGAACTTGACTTGAATGAGCCGGAAAGAGTCGCAGATTCTGTGAGCATCATGAACCTGAAACACGCGGTCATTACAGCCGTTGCCCGCGACGATTTAAAAGACGGAGGAGCGGGGGTATTCGCTGAAACCGTACGCGCCGTGCGGAGAAAAAGCCCGTTTACAACAATCGAAGTTCTCCCGTCTGATATGGGCGGAGATTATAATAATTTGAAAACGCTGATGGATACGCGTCCGGACATTTTAAACCATAATATTGAGACGGTCCGCCGCCTGACGCCGAGAGTCCGTGCGAGAGCTACATACGAAAGGTCATTGGAATTTTTGCGCCGCGCCAAAGAGATGCAGCCTGATATCCCGACGAAATCCAGCATCATGATCGGCCTCGGCGAAACAAAAGAAGAAATCATCGAAACAATGGACGACCTTCTTGCGAACAATGTTGACATCATGGCAATCGGCCAGTATTTGCAGCCGTCCAAAAAACATATTAAAGTACAGAAATATTACCATCCTGACGAGTTTGCCGAGCTGAAAGAAATCGCCATGGAAAAAGGCTTCAGTCACTGTGAAGCAGGGCCGCTCGTCCGCTCTTCATACCATGCCGATGAACAGGTAAATGAAGCGTCCAAAAAACGCCAGGCACAGGCATAACATGGGATGAAAAAACGCCAGCCGTTTGCGCTGGCGTTTTTCTTATTTTCAGGTCATGATTCGGTCGCTTTTCCTTTTCCGTCAAGGCCGTTTTCATCTGTACCTGTCGTTGTTTTGCCTTGCGGCGATTTTTGCATTTCCTTAATCGTATCGGCCATCAGCTGATCGACGTTTCTTGAATTGGCTCCAAGCCGGCTGAAGTTGGCGACGGACTGCATCATATCCGGATCATCGGAAATATAGATATGGTAATATCTCGGAATGACGGATGCCGCCGTCTTTTTGACTTGATCAGCCGTCAGTTCGCGCTGTCCGGAGTCCGTTTTGTACACGACAAGCGCTTCTTCGTCTGTTACAAGCGCTGACGCATCTTGAATATTGGGAAGCTGAACCGTTAAACTAGATATAATATGCGCCATTTCTTCCCGGTCGATTTGGGGCGCCTGCATTTCTTCCTTGTTTGCAACAGGTGTTGCCTGATGGCGCGCATATCCGAATCTGCCTTTTCGGTTGTCATTTCTGAACTTTTCATGATATTGAGGGTTCTTATCTGCAACGTGAACGGTATTTCCGTCTTCGTCATATATATTGTGTTCGGTATCGTTTAAGGCCGTCTGGCATCCTGCTAAAGGCACCGCCAGCAGCCCTGCTAAAAGAATTTTTTTCTTCATTCTGCTTTTCCTCCTCATTTATAGCTTTTCCAACGGGGAGGATTTATTCTTAGCAATTGATGGCGGCCCGGGTTTGAATTATCATATAAAAGAGGTGAAAAGAATGATTGTCGTTCAGAACGCTGCATTTGAAGTCGTCAAAGATGTGAAAAACGGTTTTAACGAAGAAGCGTTTAAAGCCAGATACTCCGATATTTTAAATAAATATGACTACATCGTCGGGGATTGGGGATACAGCCAGCTGAGGCTGAAAGGCTTTTTTGACGATCAAAATCAAAAGGCCACATTTGATACGAAGATCAGCACGCTTGATGAATATATTTACGAGTACTGCAATTTCGGATGTGCCTACTTTGTTTTAAAACGTCTGCGAAAATAAGCGATCATAAAAGGGGATGCTCTGATGATGTATTTTGTCGATCGACACAAAATCGAAAACACGCTGAACTTCCTGGAAGAGGAGCTTCGGCTTTATCAAACGCAGGAGGAATGGACTTCCGACGTCGAAAAAAAAGCGCTCGAACGAATCGGCCACACGCTGATCGAATGTATACTGGATATAGGGAACGATATGATTGACGGCTTTATTATGAGAGATCCTGGAAGCTATGACGACATAATGGATATACTGACCGATGAAAAGGTTGTCAGCCAAGCGGAAGGCGACAGTCTGAAACATTTGATCGCCTATCGGAAAACATTGGTTCAAGACTACTTGAATGTCAACCATGAAGAATTGGACGAGCTGCTCAGCAGGCATGCGGAAACGCTTGAGAAATTTCCGGCGCGGATCCGCGATTATTTAAACCATGAGCTCGGTCCGGTATCCGCATTCAAACCGCACTAAACAAAACTGGAGTGTACAACATGAAAACATACAAAGGATACTTAATTGATCTGGATGGAACAATGTACAAAGGGACGGAAAAAATTGAAGAAGCATGCGAATTCGTAAGGAAGCTGAAAAACCGGAACATCCCGTATCTGTTCGTTACGAACAACTCGTCGCGCACGCCGAAGCAAGTGGCGGACAAGCTTGTTTCATTTGATATTCCGGCCGAAGAGAGCCAGGTATTCACAACCAGCATGGCGACCGCCAATTTTATCGCCGAACAAAAACGAGATGCTTCCGTCTATGTGATCGGTGAGGAAGGCATCCGGCAGGCCATTGAGGAAAAAGGACTGGCATTCGGCGAAGAAGACTCCGACTTCGTCGTCGTCGGTATCGACCGCGGCATTACATACGAAAAGCTAGCCGTCGGTTGCCTTGCCATCCGCAACGGCGCTACATTCATTTCGACTAACGGCGATATCGCCATTCCTACAGAAAGAGGACTCTTGCCAGGCAATGGTTCTCTCACGTCAGTATTAACCGTTTCTACGCAGACAGAGCCAATTTTTATCGGCAAGCCGGAACCGATCATCATGGAGCAGGCGATGAAGGTGCTCGGCACAGATATCAGTGAAACGCTGATGGTCGGTGACAATTATGATACGGATATTATGGCGGGAATGAATTCCGGGATGGACACGCTTCTCGTTCATACGGGCGTGACCAAAAAAGAACACCTTGAAGCCTATCAGGAAAAGCCGACATATGTCATTGATTCATTGACAGACTGGATGGATCGCATCTAAACCGCAAAAAAACACTTGTCTTTTAAGGACAAGTGTTTTTTAATGCTTATTCCGTATCTTTTGCTCGATGCGCCAGTCTGCTGGATGCGGCTGCCGCAATCGCTCCGACGATATCATCCAAAAACGTGTGGCATTCGCCTGTTGATTTATCGTTTAATCGTGCGAGCACTCCCGGTTTGATTTTATCGATATATCCATAGTTTGTATAACCGATTGATCCATACAAATTCACAATGGAGAAGGATAAGATTTCATCGACGCCGTACAGGCTTTCATCTGTCTCGATTAAGGTTTGGAGCGGTTCCATGAGCTTTCTTTGCTCTCCCAGCATATCCAATTGAATCCCTGTAATCACGGCATTTTGAACTTCGCGTTTTTTCATGACCCGGTTGACATTCTCTTCACATTCTTCTTTTGTCAAGTTTGGATGATATTTCTTCTGCAGTACGTAGACAAGATCGGCAATTTCCGAAATCTTGACGCCCCGTTTCTCAAGCCATTCTTTTGCTGCTGTTTCGATTTGATGCATGCTGTTGTTTTCCGGCATCATTTTCACCCAATCTTTTTTTACTTAGTGTATACAAACAACCTTAAAAATGTAACGATTTTAGAACTCTTTTTCCGGATCGATTCATAATCGAATCCTTTCTTGATTACGATGTGTAGAAGGAGAAAAATTTATCAGGAAGTGATATCCGTGAAGGAACTGATCAAAGAAAAGTTCGGAATCCATATTCGCGACCTTACTTCTTACTTGTCTTATCAGGCTTTTCATACCCCGAATTCGATGTTTTTGATCATCCCGGTATCCCACTTAAGTCAGGATGAGCTGGCGGAATTGTTTAGTATGAGTCAGTATTTGCAAGAACAGCGCGACCCATACGTTTCATCTTTTATATTGACAAAGGACGGGGAGATGACATTTGAGGACAATGGCGCCTCATATGTGCTGCTTCAAGCTGCTCCCCGCATGACAAACAGGTCTGTTTCATTTGGGGCGGAGCTGGCCGAATTTCATCAGAAGGGAAGGGGATACCCTTACGAGGTAAAAGAAACCTCGCGGATCGGGCAGTGGAAAGAACTGTGGGGGAAACGGCTCGACCAGCTGGAACAATTCTGGATTCAAAAAACGCAGGCAAGACAGCTGCAGCCTTTTGAAAAACATTTTATCGAATCGTTTCCTTATTATCTCGGTTTAACCGAAAATGCGATTCAATATTTGGCCGATACCGAATTGGATGATCAGCCGCAGGCCGCCGACTCCGGGACGATTTGCCAGCAGCGGCTCACCTGTGAGGCTTTAAGACGCGAGCCGCTTATAAAAATCCCGATGGAATGGGTGTTTGATCATGCGGCAAGGGATCTTGCGGAATATGCCAGAAGCTTGTTTCACGAAAGGAAAAACTTCAATGAAATCGCATTGTTTTTTCAGCAATACGAACAAGCCGCGCCGCTTTCCTCATTTTCTAAGCGGCTGGTGTACAGCAGGCTGCTGTTTCCGCTCCACTATTTTGAGACGGTTGAGGGGTACTATATTTCTCCTGAATCAGAGCACCATTATTTTGAAAGCAGACTCGACCATTTATTGTCTCAAGCGCCGGCTTATGAGCAATTTCTGAACGGGATTCAAGAAATGGTGGGCATGAGAGCCGCAGGATTGATGAGCATGCCCCCTGTCAATTGGCTGAAAAGGACACCATAGATGCCGCGGTGTTCTTTTCTTCATGTTAACATTTCCGGATTTTTTCGATATGCTTAGACTGGAAGCTACTCTTAGAAAGGAACGAGGCAGCATGGACAAACCGTTTGTATATGTAACGAGAAAATTACCCGAAGAACAGCTTTCTGCGCTAAAAGAAGAAGCCCGTATTGAGATGTGGGAAAAGGAAGAAGAACCGTGCCCGCGCGCCGTTCTGGCGGAAAAAGCAAAAAAGGCGCACGGACTGTTGACGATGCTTTCCGACACGGTTGATGAGGAGCTTTTAAAAGGCGCGCCGCATTTAAAAGTGGTGGCCAATTTGGCGGTGGGTTATGACAACCTCGATGTGGCGGCTGCGAAAAAGCATGGCGTCATCTGCTGCAACACGCCCGGCGTGCTGACAGAGTCAACGGCAGATTTGACGTTTGCTCTGCTGATGGCATCCGCGCGCAGAATCGTCGAGGCAAGCGACTGGATTAGACAAGGAAACTGGACGGGCTGGGGGCCGCTGCTTTTGGCCGGAGCGGATGTCCATCATAAAACGATTGGCATCGTCGGAATGGGGAGCATTGGACAAGCCGTCGCCCGGCGGGCGAAAGGCTTTGGCATGGAGATTTTATATCATAATCGCACCCGCAATCCCGAGGCGGAAGCCGGACTGGGGGCAACTTATCTGTCCTTTGACGAACTGCTCGAACAGGCGGATTTTGTTGTATGCCTGACGCCTCTGACTGCTGAAACGAAGCATCTGTTTAACCGCAGCGCTTTCAAAAGGATGAAGCGCTCCGCTATTTTTATCAACGTCTCAAGAGGACAGGTTGTCAATGAAGACGATTTATATGAAGCCCTGATCGAAAAAGATATTGCCGGCGCAGGACTCGACGTCTTTGCGGAAGAACCCGTGCAAAAGGATCACCCGCTCGCCAGTCTGCCGCAAGTGACCGCGCTGCCTCATATCGGCAGCGCCACTGTCGAAACGAGAGAAGCCATGATGAGGCTTTGTGCGGAAAATATTGCGCTTGTCCTGGGAGGGAAGCCGGCAAAGACCGAGATTTGACGTTTCTTCCGGCCTGAGCGGGTCGGAAGATTTTCTTACAAAAATATTTCTGAATATATAGAATCTTATTATATCAATGTATAAAGCGTTTTCATGATTTGTTTTTCAGCAAATGTCATCTTGTCAAAAAAAGAATCCCCCATTATAATGTTTGTAACTTAAATGTCTGCGTTGTGTTTACAAATGTCCTCGCAGAGAGGACGACAAGAGAGAGAAAGGTGGAATTTCATTGAAGGCGATACGAGTGGGGCTGCTAGGATTAGGAACAGTCGGGAGCGGTGTGGTGAAGATTATTCAGGATCACCAGGATAAGCTGACACACCAAGTCGGATGCCCTGTTACGATTCAAAAAGTTCTTGTAAAAGATAAAGATAAGAAGAGGGATGTCGAACTTTCCAAAGATGTTCTGACGACGGAAGCTTATGATGTCATTCAAGATCCGGATGTGGATGTCATCATCGAAGTCATCGGGGGGATCGAGGAGACAAGACGCTATTTGCTCGATGCGCTTCAGGCGAAAAAACATGTCGTGACAGCGAATAAAGATTTGATCGCCCTCTATGGATCGGAACTGACGGCTGCCGCGAAAGAAAACGGCTGCGACCTTTATTTTGAAGCGAGCGTCGCCGGCGGAATTCCGATTTTGCGAAGCCTGGAAGACGGGCTGGCTTCAGACCGAATTACGAAAATGATGGGAATCGTCAATGGAACGACCAACTTCATTTTGACGAAGATGAATAAAGAAAACGCGCCTTATGCTGAGGTGCTGAAAGAAGCGCAGGAGCTCGGCTTCGCCGAAGCGGACCCGACAGCTGATGTTGAAGGTCTTGATGCGGCGAGAAAGATGGCGATTTTGGCCAGGCTCGGTTTCTCAATGAATGTCGATCTTGACGATGTCAAAGTGAAAGGCATTTCCCAAGTGTCTGATGAAGACATCAATTTCAGCAAACGGCTCGGCTATACGATGAAGCTGATCGGCATCGCCCAGCGCGACGGACAAAAAGTCGAAGTGAGCGTCCAGCCGACATTGCTGCCGGAGCATCATCCGCTGTCTTCCGTCCATAATGAATTCAATGCGGTTTACGTATACGGCGAGGCTGTCGGAGAAACGATGTTTTACGGGCCTGGCGCAGGAAGCATGCCGACTGCGACCGCTGTCGTATCAGATTTGGTCTCTGTCATGAAAAACATGCGTCTCGGCGTGAACGGCAGCAGCTTTGTCGATCCGCAGTTTGAAAAGAAGATCAAGGCGCCGTCTGAAATTTTTGCTCAGCAGTTTTTAAGAATTCATGTCAAAGACCAGGTCGGTTCGTTTTCAAAAATCACATCGATTTTTTCGGAAAGAGGCGTCAGTTTTGAAAAAATTCTGCAGCTTCCGATTAAAGGGCATGATGACCTGGCTGAGATTGTCATTGTGACACATCATACGTCTGAAGAGGATTTTACGGATATCTTGCAAAAGCTGAATGATCTTGAGGTTGTTGATCAGGTGAAAAGCACTTATCGAGTAGAAGGGAACGGTTGGAGCTAATGTGGAAAGGACTCATCCATCAATATAAAGAATATTTGCCAGTAACGGACAAAACACCGGAATTGACGCTGAACGAAGGAAATACCCCGCTCATTTACCTGCAAAATCTTTCGAAAAAGCTCGGAATCGAGCTTTATGTCAAAACGGAGGGTGTCAATCCTACAGGCTCCTTTAAAGACCGCGGGATGGTCATGGCGGTCGCCAAGGCGAAAGAAGAAGGCAATGACACGATCATGTGCGCTTCGACCGGCAATACGTCGGCTGCTGCTGCGGCTTATGCGGCCCGCGCCAACATGAAGTGCATCGTCATTATTCCAGACGGCAAAATCGCCTTCGGAAAGTTGGCCCAAGCCGTCATGTACGGCGCCAAAATCATTGCGATCGACGGAAACTTCGACGATGCCCTGAAAATGGTGCGCAGCATTTGCGAGAAAGAGCCGATTGCGCTCGTCAACTCTGTGAATCCTTACCGGATTGAAGGACAGAAAACCGCTTCCTTTGAAATTTGTGAACAGCTGGGCGAAGCGCCTGACATCCTTGCGATTCCTGTCGGGAATGCCGGAAATATTACGGCTTACTGGAAAGGCTTTAAAGAATATCATGAGAAAAACGGCACAGGCCTGCCGGTCATGAGGGGTTTTCAGGCGGAAGGCGCGGCCCCGATTGTCAAAAACAAAGTAATTGAAAAGCCGGAAACCGTTGCGACAGCGATCAGAATCGGAAATCCGGCAAGCTGGGACAAAGCGGTCAATGCTGCAAAAGAATCGAACGGAAAAATCGATGCAGTGTCAGACGAAGAGATCCTGCACGCTTATCAGCTCCTGGCAAGAGAAGAAGGCGTATTTGCAGAACCGGGATCGTGCGCATCCTTTGCCGGCGTGCTGAAACAGCTGCAAACGAAAGAGATTCAGCCGGGGGCGAAAGTTGTCGCCGTCTTAACCGGAAACGGCCTGAAAGATCCGAACACAGCCGTTGATGTGTCGCAGATTAAACCTGTCACACTGCCGACAGATGAAGAAGCGATTCTCGAACACTTAAAAGGAGCCGCTCGTGTATGACTGAGGCTGACATGCTGTTTTCCGTTACGGTTCCCGGAAGCACGGCCAATCTGGGCCCAGGCTTTGATTCAGTCGGCATGGCGCTGTCCCGTTATTTGAGACTGTCTGTTTTTCCTCATGATGAGTGGCGTTTCGAGGCTGAAACAGAAGTCGTAGCGGGAATACCTGAAGGAACGGATAATTTAATTTACCAGGTGGCCAAACGGACCGCCGCACACTTCGGAAAAGACCTTCCGCCAAGCCTCGTCAAAGTGTGGAGCGATATTCCGCTGGCTCGCGGTCTCGGCAGCAGCGCAGCCGCAATTGCCGCTGCGATTGAGCTGGCGAACGAGCTTGCCGATTTAAAGCTCTCTGACCGTGAGAAACTCCATTTTGCGAGCCTTGAAGAAGGCCATCCTGACAATGCCGGAGCATCGCTTTTCGGCGGACTTGTCATCGGACTTCATGAAGAAGATGAAACAGAGATGGTTTCGATGAAAGACATCGATTTGGATGTCGTTGTCGTCATTCCTTTTTATGAAGTGCTGACAAAAGATGCGCGGGATGTTCTCCCCGAAAGCCTCTCTTATCCGAAAGCGGTGGAAGCAAGCGCGGTCAGCAATATGCTCGTCGCCGGACTGATGGCGAAAGATTGGAAGCTTGTCGGCCGCATGATGCAAAAAGACCTCTTTCACCAGCCATACCGAAGGGCGCTCGTCCCTGAGCTTTCGAAAGTGGAGCATGAAGCAGGCCAAAACGGCGCGTTCGGGACGGCTTTGAGCGGAGCCGGTCCGACGATCCTTTCCTTTATTGAAAAAGGAAAGGGAGACGCGCTGAGAGCGCAGCTTGCTTCTAAGTTTCCGCATTGTGAAGTGGACTGTCTTCATGTCCCGGATACAGGCATTATCGTTGAAAGAAAATCAGTAAACAGTGTTTAACGAAAAAAGAGCTTTTCGGCTCTTTTTTTGTTTGCCTTCAAAACAAGGATTTTTATTTAGGAAGTCGAAGTAGTATGACAAACATACATGAGGAGGAGAAACGAACATGAAGCAGCTGATAACCGAAAAAGACCTCATCAAGCTTGTATCGATTACCGATCCGCAGTACTCGCCTGACGGTGCAAAAATCGCCTACGTGCAAACAAAAGTAAACGAAAAACAGGACTCTTATGATTCGCATATCATGGTCTACGATCGGAAACAACAAGCGTCAGTACAATGGACGTTTGGAAAAGGAAGAAACCAGCATCCGCGCTGGTCGCCCGACGGCAAATCCCTTGCATTTACATCCAATCGCGAGGAAACCACACAACTTTACGTGATAAGCGCCGCCGGAGGAGAAGCGAGAAAAGTGACCGATATTCCCTATGATGTATCACAGCCTGAATGGTCGCCTGACGGCAAGTCGTTGCTTTGTTCAGTGAGACTGACGAAAGAGGAAAGCGTTGACGATGAGAAAAAAACGGAGATTGAAGATCACGAACCGCTGGAAGTCGATTCTTTGTCATATAAATTAGACGGCCAAGGGTTTAAAAGGGGAAAGTATACGCAGCTTGTCCTCATTCAAGTGGAAACCGGGGAGATAAAACAGCTGACCGATCTAGAACGCGACCATTTCAGCCACGCATTTTCACCGTGCGGAGGCAGGATTGCATTTTGTGCTAATCAAACGGATATGCGTGTGAACGATGTCTATTTGATGAACCTTTCGACAGGTGATTTGAAGCGCCTTACAGGTCAAAACGGCGTTTTTTCTTCACTATCGTTTTCGCCTGACGGCAAACAGCTTGCATTCATCGGAAACGAAAAGGAATTTCAAAACGCCACGCTTAATAAAGCATGGCTGTATAATATCGAGACAGGAAAACTAACGTCTCTGACGGAAATGCTTGATGTCCATCTCAGCGATGCAGTGGCAGGAGACAGCCTTGTCGGAGGCGTTCTTCCGAAACCGGTCTGGACCAAAGACGGAAACGGCTTTTATGTCATTGGATCTGACCAAGGTTCGACAGGCATTTACTACATATCAATCGAAGGTCTTGCTTATCCGATCCGGTTGGAAAAAGAGCATCTGAACGGATTCAGCCTGCATCCGGATGAAAAAAGCTTTGCGGCATCGATAGCCCTGCCCGTCCGGCCGAGCGAACTTTACCATCTCCCATTGGGTGAAGACAAAGCGGAGCGATTAACAGATGCCAACCAAGCGTTTACGGAAGAGCATATCATATCGGAACCGGAGGAGCTTCAATTTCAGACAGCGGACGGTCTGACAATTCACGGTTGGCTGATAAAGCCTGCTCAATATGAAAAAGGAAACACGTATCCGCTCATTCTGGAAGTGCACGGCGGTCCTCACGCCATGTATGCGAATGCTTATTTTCACGAATTTCAAGTGCTGGCCGCAAAGGGAAGCGCCGTCGTATATGTTAATCCGCGGGGAAGCCACGGCTACGGACAGGATTTTGTCAATCGGGTGAGAGGCGACTACGGCGGAGGAGATTTTAAAGATGTAATGGCAGCTGTTGACTACGCGTTGGAACAATATGATTTCATCGATCAAGAAAGGCTCGGAATCACAGGAGGAAGCTATGGCGGCTTTATGACAAACTGGGCTGTCGGCCACACGAATCGCTTTAAAGCCGCGGTGACGCAGAGGTCCATTTCCAATTGGATCAGTTTTTACGGGGTAAGCGACATCGGCTATTTTTTCACAGACTGGCAGATCGGAGCGGACCTTTTTGAAAATCCCGGCAAACTGTGGGAACATTCGCCCCTCAAATATGCGGACAAGGTGGAGACCCCTCTTCTCATCCTCCATGGCGAACGGGACGACAGGTGCCCGATTGAACAGGCGGAGCAGCTGTTTACGGCATTGAAAAAAATGGGGAAAGAAGTAAAACTCGTCAGATTCCCGAATGCGTCGCACGATTTATCAAGAAGCGGGCATCCGAAGCAGCGGATCAGACGGCTTGAGTATATTGCCGGCTGGTTTGAAGATTATCTATAAAAAAAGAAAAGGCTGCCGTAATGAACGACAGCCTCCTCAAATTAAAATACTTGTTCTACTTCAATGACGCCCGGAACTTCTTCTAAAAGGGCGCGCTCAATTCCAGCTTTAAGGGTGATAGTGGAACTTGGGCAGCTTCCGCATGCACCGAGCAGGCGAAGCTTGACGATGCCGTCTTCAACATCGACGAGTTCACAGTCACCGCCGTCGCGGAGTAAAAATGGACGAAGTTTGTCCAGCACTTCCTGTACTTGTTCTTTCATTTCGACCTCTGTCGTCATTCGTATCGCTCCTTTCAAATCATACAACCATTATATTCAGTCGAACAATAAAAAGCTATTGTTTGGTTTCACTCGTTTTCCCACATATTATATCATATTTGCCGGCAAAGACAAAAAGCGATTTTCATTTCAATATGGAGCGAAAGGACAAAATAGAATAAAATAAAGACAAAGAGAAAGGAGCTGCCGCTGATGAAAAAACAAGCCGAGCTTTTTGTTTACGGTGCCGACGTTCTTTGTCCAAGCTGTGTCAACCTTCCATCATCAAAAGAAACGTATGAGTGGCTCGAAGCCGCCCTGAAAAGAAAATATCCCGATCAGCCTTTCTCGATCACGTACATTGATATCCATCAGCCGCCGGAAAACGATCCTGCAAAACAGGAAATCTCCGAAAAAATCCTGAACGACGAATATTTTTATCCGCTCGTCATGGTCGGTGATCAAGTGGTCGGCGAAGGAAATCCGAAGCTGAAAGACGTGTATAAAGAAATGGAAAAGCAAGGTTATAAGCCTGCATGATAAACAGCAAGGGATAGACATGTCCCTTGCTGTTTTATTTTTTATGATTGCACTTTTCTTAAAGCGGACAGACTAACTACCAGCCGAAAAATAAGGAGGGATAGCCAGCATGTCCAGCATTGAAGGTCAAATCATGTCAGGCGATTTTGATGACGAAATGAATGTTTTTTCATTAAAGAAAATCAAGCAGTTTCAAACGCAGACCAGCTTGAAAGAAAACCAGATCACGGCTCTGCAGCAGTATTTAAGGCAGCATGAGCACGACGAGGGAGGACAGATCATCACCCTTTACGATCAAATGCTTGTGCCTTTATCGCAAGAGGATATTAAAGCCTTGCTGCATGACTTAACAAAAGTCCAGTCATTATATCATTAACGAAAAGCTTTTTTCCCTTTTATACTCGTTTTCCGGCTCTGATGTCATCCGTCATTCCGGGATAAGGGGCTTTTGAAATCAGATCTTCATTATCGATTCCGGCATTTTCAATGAATGTGATATCGGCGAATTCCGGTACGACATATTTTGGATACGTCTCATATTTTTCGCGCGATTCTTCCATTAAGTCGATGTGGTCATTTTGATAGCAGACTGTGATATCAGGGCGTTCATGAACCCATTTAGGGAAGAAGATGATGCCGTGCATCCGCTTTTCATTGGGCATGAAATTCAAGGAAACGTCAGTCCCTGTCGGTTCTGTCCATGATACTTTATAGACGCCTTCAGTCAGCTTGACGATATCGGCTTTTTGATCGCGAACCCAGCGTCCCCCGACCATTCCGCTGTGAATGCGGTAATCAATGGTATGGTCATTTTTAATGTAGATTTCATATTCCCATCCGTTTTCATACGTATAGATCATATGGCTTCCGACAAACTCTTTGACATCTTGATTCATATGAACCGCTCCTTATTTGTTTATTGTAAAATCGAACATGTTGATATTTACATATATAATTATAAAATGTCATCAAAAACAATGTCAAACGAAAATACTTTCTGAGAGATTTGCAACAATACAGAAAATGGTTACGATTGATGTCAGAATTTTGAGTTATTTTAGGAAATTAAGCCAATATTTAGAAAAGTGATTGTCAAAAAATAAGCGATTCTGTAAAATGAAAAACAACCCATAAAAAGGAAGAGACATGGGAGGAAAGGAAGGATAAACGATTGAAGACAAAAATTGCTTATGAGGAAGTCGCGGGAATGCTTAATCAATGGTATGTCATGATCAAGCGCCATGAAGTAGCACAAGCGGTCTCGATTAAATACGACATTGAGCACCGGCTGCCGAATATGGAAGAAAATCAAGATCTGCTTCTTTATTTTAATCTTTTAGACTATCGGCACAAACTGCTGACAGAAGAGTTTGCCGCTTCCACCAAATTGTTCGAGGATATTCAGGAGCAAAAAGCAGATATGCAAAGCACAGATGACATGATCGAATATTATTATTTCTTTTTCGCAGGCATGTACGAATTTCATAAAAAGGATTATACAAATGCCATCAATTATTATAAACTAGCCGAGGAAAAGCTCAGGACAATCCCCGATCAAATCGAAATCGCCGAATTCCATTACAAACTGGCTATCGCCTACTATCAAATCAAACAGAATTTCCTCTCCTTAAACCATGCAAAAACAGCTCTAAAAACCTTCAAAGCACATGATGATTATATTCAAAAAGCGATCAGCAACGATATGCTGATCGGAGCAAATAAACTCGATTTATTTCGTTTTGATGAAGCCGAACAGCATTACAAGCAAGCCCTAAAACACGCGGCACTGATCAAGCACCACGTTCTCCTCGGCATGGCTCACCACAACTTAGGATTGAGCTATGTCAATCGCAATCTCCTCACCTTGGCCGAACATCATTTCAAAGAAGCGCTGCTTATTAAAGAGCATGAAGAATCGGTTTACGGCATCCACTCCATGTTTGAACTGACACATGTGCTGTACAAATCAAATGTTGTCAAAGAAGCCCGCAAATTGTATGAAACAGGATTTTTCCGCGCGGAAAAAGCAGGAGAAAGGGAATATTTGTCGAAATTTAAACTTATTCATGCTCTGTATGATGAACAGGATCCACTTACGGTTGAACATGCTTTAGAATATCTTAAAACGATCAATCTCTGGACGGATGTAGCGGAATTAACATTTGATATCGCACTTTACTATAAAGAAAATGGAGAAGCAGACAAAGCTGCCGAATATTTTGAAGAATCTCATCATGCAAGAGACCAAATTCTTAAAAGAACGGAGGAGTTAAAGTGAAAAAGATGATTGCCGTTGCGTTGACTGCCGTCTTTGCCAGCCTTGTCGTTTTAAGTTTTTCGTCTCAGCCGAAGGGAAATGCCGAGTTTGCCGGTCGCGCCATTTTTCTTGACGATAAGCCGGCCCAGCTGATGGCGGGCAGAGCGATCTTTCTCGACAGCTTTGACGGAAAAGCGCCTGCAGCTTTGCAAAAGACTGCATAAGCTGATTTGTTGCTGTACAAGCTGTTAAACTGGCGCCGAAGCCGGCGCCCTTTTTTTTTGCAGCAATGAGAGACAAGGAGTCAGAACATGATACATATTCAAAATAAATCCGATACAGCGGTTATCGTGCTGCACGAAATATACGGGATTAATCGGCACATGCACGAAGTTTGCCGATTGATAGCTGAGCAGGGCTTTGATGTTATTTGTCCCAATTTGTTAAATCGTGATCAACCGTTTGATTACGCTGAAGAAAAAACAGCCTATCTTTTTTTTATGGAAAACGTCGGTTTTCCCGGCGTTTTGCGCAAAATAAATACAATCATATCCAAGCTGGATCGTCAATATCGCAAGATCATCTTACTCGGGTTCAGCGTCGGAGCAACCGCTGCCTGGCTTTGCAGCGAAGATGAGCGTGTCGATGGGATCGCCGGATACTACGGCTCCCGGATAAGGGACTATCTGGACATATCGCCTTCGTGTCCGGCACTGCTTTTCTTCCCGGAAAAAGAGCAATCCTTTGACGTTGACTCATGTATGTCCCAATTGGAATCAAAGAATGTCAAAACGGTGAAGCTGAAGGGAGAGCATGGATTTAGCGACCCGTATTCCGTAAAATACAACCGGCAGTCCTCGCAAATTGCTTATGAAATGATGATGGAGTTTTTAATAGCTTTATAAAAAGCGGGACAGGCATGGGAACGGTATAATAGGTATGACGCTCAATTCAAAAAAGCTCGCCGATGACAAGGGGGCTTTTTTGAGTAGAATCTTATCTGAGGGAATTCGAATTAAACTGTTCCAAGGATAGACTTCTTACAAAGGCTTCATTTGCGAAATAAAGTTTTGGTAATAATTGTAATTTTAGGAGGGGACAACATGGAAGCTTTTGCAGAATATTTAGAGGGAATTGATCACCCGGAACATCGGGCCCGAATGGAGGAAGTGTTGAGCTGGACAGCGAAGACATTTCCAAATTTAACGCCGAAAATCGCCTGGAATCAGCCGATGTTTACCGATCACGGCACATTTATTATCGGTTTCAGCACAGCGAAAAATCACCTGGCTGTTGCCCCTGAAAGCACGGTAATTGATCGTTTTTCTGAAGAAATCGTGCAGGCCGGCTATGATCATACGAAGCAGCTTGTCCGTTTCCGGTGGGATCGTCCGTTTGATTTCTCATTGCTTAAAAAAATGATCGAGTTTAATATTGCGGATAAGGCGGACTGTTCAACTTTTTGGCGGAAATAAAAAAGCGCAAAATAAGGGCGTTCTCTCATGAAGGCGAGAGAGCCCCGAATGAAGCGATCCCTTCGCCGAATAATGCGATTTCTCATCACATTCTACCTTTTTATTGCTTTTCTGAGAGTGAAAAACCTAACATCTGCCTAACGATGTAACTGCAGTTTTATTAAAACTTAATATGGAAAAAAACCTTAATATATCAGGGTTTCACGAACATCCGCGAAACCCTGCGAAACTTTACCCGTTATGATGCTTATACATCCAAAGCAAGCCTGATTTCAGCAAACGAGGCACTCTGCCGATCAACGGCCGTTCGGCGACCAAACCGAAGCCGGCTTTTTTGCCGAGTGAACCGAGCACGCCTTTCAGCTTGAATTTCGGCATCGTTTCAGGAAGAGGTTCGTCTTTCCAGCGCAGTTCAAGCACTTGGACGATTTGTTCCGCCTGGGCTTCGGCCAGCTGTGCGCTCGGCGCGTGAGGCAAGCTTGCGCAGTCGCCGACAACATAAACGTGTTCGTCTCCCGGCAGGTTATGGTGCGGCGTCAGGACGACGCGCCCTTGCGGATCTTTTTCCACATCGAGATCCCGAACGACTTGATTCGGCTGTATCCCCGCTGTCCAGACGATGGCGTCAGCTTGTATCGGGTCGTCATGATTGTAGACGATGCCTTCTTCCACCTTTGTGATGTTGGCGCAATTGATAATCTTGACGCCGTGATCTTCAAACCAGCTTTGAACATATTTGCTCAATCGCTTCGGGAAGCTCGACAAAATCAATTCTCCCCGGTCAAAAAGGATGATGTTCAAATCCTTTCGGCTCTCCCTCAGCTCGCTCGCAAGCTCAACGCCGCTCAGTCCTGCCCCGACGATCGCAACGGTGGCTTCCGCATTTAAGTTGTTGAGCGCCTGGTACGTGCTGCGTGATTGATCGATTGTCTGAATGCTGTAGGTATGTTCAGGCGCCCCGGGAACGTTGTGATATTTATCTTCACAGCCGAGCCCGATGACGGCGTCATCATAAGATATCGGCTCCCTGTCATGAAACAAAACTTTTTTCCCTTCCAAATCAACAGACGAAATCGTCCCGTATTCAATCTTTAACTTCGGGTGATCCGGGAAGGACACTCTGATATGATGATCGGAAATCGTCCCCGCAGCCAGTGCGTAGTACTCCGTTTTCAAACAATGGTAAGGGTTTTTGTCGATTAAAGTGATCATCACATCATCTGGCAGCTGGTTAGGCAGCAAACGATGAATGATCCGCATATTTCCGTACCCGCCGCCGAGCAAGACTAAATTTCTCATTGGTAATTCCCCTTTTCCCCTCAGATTAAGAAACTAACCTTATTCATTGCAAAATTAAAAAACTATGTAAATACCCTCTAGAATTATATCTAATTTGATGTAAAATCACAATATTTCTCGGGAAAATAACCTACATATCCGCTTTGAATCGATAATTAGTAAAACTCTTTAAGGTATTAATATGTTACAAAAGCTTTATTCCTCAGCCTTAAACTTTGACTATTGAAACGTAAATAGGGTACGATAAAAAAGCGATGTGAGGTGAAATAAAGTGTTTCCAATCGTTGAGTTTTGCGTCAGCAATCTTGCCCAAGGTTCTCAGGAAGCAAAAGAAATATTGGAGAAAGATCCGAATCTGGACGTCGTCGAATACGGCTGCCTGAGTTACTGCGGACAATGCATGCAGACCATGTATGCTCTTGTAAACGGAGAAATGGTGACAGCGAATAATCCGGCTGAATTGGTCGAAAATATATACAAGTTCATTGATGAAAATGAACTTATTTAAAAACGGGGTCATTTTGGTGATCTCGTTTTTTCATGCAAAGCCTTTGTTTGAAAGGGTTTACATAAAAAGAGAAAAAATTCTTAAAAATTTTTGTGGACAGGCCAATCATTAATTGTTATCTTAATAAAAGTTTAAAAAATAATAAGAGGTGTGGTCATGAACATTTTATGGGGACTTCTTGGTATTCTGGCGATTTTCGCGATTGCTTTTCTGCTTTCTGAGCACAAGAGTAAAATTAACATAAGAACGATTTTAATCGGTTTGGCGATCCAGCTCCTGTTCGGATTCATCGTTCTCAAATGGGAAATGGGGCGGGAAGTGTTTCTTTCGTTTACGAAAGCCGTTCAGCATCTCGTCAATTATGCGAATGAAGGGATCAGCTTTCTCTTCGGGCCTCTCTTGCAAGTAGGCGACAGCGCTGCCTTCGCTTTAAGCGTACTTCCTGTTATCATCTTCTTTTCATCGCTGATTGCGGTTCTTTACCACTTACGGATCATGCAAGTCATCATCCGCTTTATCGGCGGCGGATTGGCAAAACTGCTTGGAACAAGCAAAACGGAATCTCTTTCTGCAGCTGCCAATATCTTTGTCGGACAAACTGAGGCGCCGCTTGTGATTAAGCCGTTTATCGCAAACTTAACAAAGTCGGAGCTGTTTGCCGTTATGACAGGCGGACTCGCATCAGTGGCCGGTTCTGTTTTGTTCGGTTACGCCCTTCTTGGGGTTCCTCTCGAATATTTGCTTGCAGCGAGCTTTATGGCTGCACCTGCGGGCTTGATTATGGCAAAAATGCTTATTCCCGAAACTGAAAAACCGAAAATTGAAGAAAAGGATATTCAAATGGCTGAAGACGAAGACGCAGCAAATGTTATTGATGCCGCTGCAAAAGGGGCATCAACGGGTCTTTCTCTTGCTTTGAATGTCGGCGCGATGCTGCTTGCGTTTGTTGCTTTGATTGCCGTTTTAAACGGAATTCTTGGAGGAATCGGCGGATGGTTCGGTTTTAAAGACCTTTCGCTTGAATTCATTCTCGGCTATGTATTTGCACCTCTCGCCTTTGTCATCGGCGTGCCTTGGGATGAAGCGGTTCAGGCCGGAAGCTTTATCGGTCAAAAGCTCGTGCTGAATGAATTTGTCGCTTATTCCAATTTTGCTCCGATGTTTGATCAGCTTTCCGTCAAAACCGCTTCGATTATCAGCTTTGCGCTGTGCGGTTTCGCAAACCTGTCTTCTGTGGCGATTTTGCTCGGAGGATTGGGGGGAATGGCGCCGAGCCGCCGTTCCGATATCGCCCGTCTCGGCTTGAAAGCCGTTGCTGCCGGAACATTGGCCAACCTTACAAGCGCGGCGATCGCCGGTATGTTTATCGGATAACATGATAAAAGCTCCCTGCAAATGAACGCAGGGAGCTTTTATGTATGAAAAACGGGGGATAGCCATATTGTATCCATCCCTTTCAGCTTTTATACTAGAAGAAAGTAAAAAAATGTGGAGGCGGCTATGAATTCTTTTCGTTTTACTAAAATGCACGGCTTAGGAAACAGCTATATATACGTCAATCAGTTTGAAGAACATCTCCCTGAGGAGCTGTTGTCAGATTTGGCCGTCAAAGTGTCCTCCGTTTACACCGGAATCGGTTCAGACGGAATGATACTCATCTGTCCTTCAGATCAAGCGCCGGTTAAAATGAGGATTTTCAACAGCGACGGATCTGAAGGCAAAAACTGCGGAAACGGTTTGCGCTGCGTTGCAAAATACGCGTATGAACATAAACTGGTGAAGGAAACATCTTTTTTAATTGAAACCCTTTCAGGCTTGGTAAAGGCTGAGATTGAAGTGAAAGAAGGAAAAGTTGTGTCGGCTACAGTCGATATGGGCGAACCGCGCCTTCTTAAATCAGATATGCCGATGCGCGGTGAACAGGGGTCGCAGACGATCAATGAAAAGATGATATTCGGCGGCCGTGAAATGAATGGTACCGCTGTATCCATGGGCAATCCCCACATCGTCTTTTATTTGGACGATATTGAAAAAGCGCCGCTTACAACGATGGGACCGCTCATTGAAAAAGATGAAAGGTTTCCGGAAGGGGTTAACGTAGAATTTGTAGAAGTCGAAAATGACAAAGAACTCCATTTCCGTGTATGGGAAAGGGGTTCAGGAATTACCCAGGCATGCGGTACGGGCGCCTGCGCCGCCGCAGTGAGTTCGATACTCAATGGCTATTCCAAACGAGACACGGACATTACCGTCCATCTCGCCGGCGGCGATTTGATCATTAATTGGAAAAACGACGGACGCGTCATGATGACAGGACCCGGTGAAACGGTATGTGAAGGCGAGTTTTTTATATCATGAGTCGGTCCGTTTGAGAAATCGGACGTGCGACTTTATAATAAAGGTACACATGAGCTTTTAGGAGGTGTGATGTTATGAGCGAAAAAACGGTTACGGTCACGGAAGCGGCTGCTCTTCATATCAAGGATATGATGAAAGAGCATGAAGAGGAGAACGCATTCTTGAGAATCGGAGTAAAAGGCGGCGGATGCAGCGGCCTGTCATACGGCATGGGTTTTGAACATGAAAAAAACGAAGATGACAATGAATTCGTCCAGCACGGAATCACAGTGCTTGTAGACCAAGAAAGCCTGGATATCATGAACGGTACGGTCATTGATTTTAAACAATCGATGATGGGCGGAGGCTTCACCATCGATAATCCAAACGCCATCGCTTCATGCGGATGCGGATCATCATTCAGAACCGCAGTGAATGCAAGGAAGCCTGAAGAGTGCTGACGGCTTAAAGGGCGTCATATCAACGTTTTTTAGACGTTGGAATTATCGATGATATGATTCGATCATCTAATCGGAAACGGATGCGCAGGATTGTTAATTGCGCTGGAAAATCCGTAATCAACAGTCATTATTCGGAATAAAAACGACCCTGATTTACGGTCGTTACGGTTGTTAATAACGTCTTTCTTAGCGATGAGGCTAAAACCATCGTTAAGGGAGGCGTTTTTATTATGGCGTTAAAAAAGAAGCGCAAAAGGGCGACAACGGTTTCCGGAGGACAAAAAGGCTACCCCAGGCTATTGCTTGCCGAAGCGCTTGAAATTGCATTGGCCGGTAAAAGAACGGAGGGCCTGCGCGATAGGACTCTCATCGATTACAGGAAGGTGTGGCGTTATTTTACCGACTGGCTGAATGACAACTACGAAATTACATACATTGACGAGATTACAACGGAAATTTTACGGAATTACATCAATTACATGAAGTACGATAAGCCACGTTATCACGGACACAAGTATATAAAGTCAGATGATAATCGCTTAGGGCTATCCGATACAACGATTAATATTAATTTGCGGACCATAAAAGCGTTGTTTAATTACCTGGATCGCGAAGAGTTGATCAGGGTGAATCCGACTGATCGCGTTAAATTAATTCGGCAGGATATCGACCTTACGAACTGCTTTACGGTCGATGAGATCAAGGCGATATTGCGGCAACCGAATTTAAGGGATTATGTCGGTTTCAGGGATTATTGCGCTATGAGTTGCTTGTTAGACTCAGGACTACGGATTGAGGAATTATTGAGTCTTCGCGAAAGGGATATCGACTTGAGAAGTCGATTCATTACAATCAATGCTGATGTAAGCAAGAACAGAAAGCACCGACTGGTTCCTATTTCTGCACACTGCGTAAAATTGTTATTGCAACTCATTACCGAGAATAAATCGCATTTTGCTACTGATCGCATTTTTCTATCGAGTTACGGAGAACCGTTAGGTGCAAATCACTTCAATAAGCGTCTAAAGTATTACGCAGAAAAAGCAGGCGTTAAAGATAAGAAGGTAACCGCGCACGTTTATCGTCATACGTGGGCTAAAACGATGATTTTAAATGGTTGTGATCCATTCACCTTACAAAAAATTGGGGGATGGGCCGACATAAGAACAATGCGACGTTATATACAGATGGATACGAAGGAAATGCGGAGGAGTCACGATGATTTTTCACCGCTAACAACGATTAAAAAGAAAAGAACATAAAAACAAAAAAAAGACGACCACCCGTCGGAAAAAATCCGATAGATAGCACGTCCTCACCTACGTCTATCTTATCGAAAAAAAGCGTTCCAGTCAACGCTTATTTGAGTGCGCCTAATTTTCCGATATGGGTCGGTACGTCTCCAAGGGGAGAAAACCGAATGTACACGAAAGAATCCGCTAAAATGGCGTCTTTTCGTTCTGTGGACGAGCTTAACGGCGCCATCCGCACGCATATATACCGCAATAAATCCGCCCTAACGCCTGCCGCTATCGAGGTTCTGAAGGTGTTGTCGCGTCATGCCTGCAAAACGCCAGGCGTCGCATATTTGAAGCTGCAATCGATCGCGGACTTGATCGGCCGACACCGTACCACAGTTATCCGGGCAATTAAGCGGCTAATAGCCTGCGGCATCATCCGCAAGGAAACGAAATTCCGGCCGGTATCCGGTGGCAACGGCGCCAATATTTACGTGATTTTGCCGGCTGATAATGGCGATGCTACTCCGCAAATGCAACCCCGCTCGACAGCGGACAAGCCTACGGAATCATCGGCTGAAACACCGAAAAGTGCAAGCGAATCTGTTATTTCTAAAAGCGTAAATAAATTACTACGTAATACGTATAGTGCGTTCAAATCTGCGGTCGAATCGTTTGTAAGCGATCGGAAGCTGACGAATAGGCTGTACGGTATTTACCTCGCGCATACGTCGTATTTAAAGGGCGCTTATGATTCCGAGACGCTCGAAGAAATCGGCTTGTATGCGGTGCGTCAGACGTTCATTGCGACAAAGCGCAAACACATTCGGAATCTTGCCGGCTATTATAACGGTGTGCTGGACCGAATGTTAGACCGCCTATATGAAATGCGATTCGATGAGTTGACGCGTTCCTAACCGGTAAACAGAAGGACAGGACGTCGTTTCGCTTCGGTTGACTCTGCGGATGGATGTGCGATTTCGTACGTTAGTGAGACGGGGAGGTCTTCGAGTATATTGGCTTGGATGTTGTCACAATTTGTGACGAGATCATAACGGTTGATCAAGTACGAACAGTCGTTAAGGATGGCGAACCTTGGTTCGTCGCAAAAGATGTTGCGGAAGTATTGGAATTTAGCGAGACCGCACAGATGACAAGGCATCTTGATAGCGAAGAAGTCATGTCTGTCAAATTGACAGGTATGAATATGAACTCAACGCTGATCAATGAGGCCGGGCTTTACTCCGTGATCTTGCGAAGCCGCAAACCAGAGGCCAAACAGTTCAAACGCTGGATCACTCACGAAGTCATCCCAACAATCAGAAAAACAGGCGGCTACGCAGCGATTCTCAAACGAAAACAGCAGAAAATTAGGCGCTTCGACGACTACCTATACGCTAGCTTCCGACAAGCCGCATGGACGGTAAAAGCCCGTGAAAATCGTGTTAAAAACGTTGGGCTATTGGCGGAGTTCGAAACGTTCCTCCAAGCGTAGTTTAATTGTCTCAATTTGCGACAATTGCCGGAAGATGCAGATTGTAAAAGACGTTGACATACCGTTTGAATAACAAAAGGAGTGTGTTTTGCATGGCAAACGAAGTTTTTCCGATAAAATCAAAACGCGATTATAACAAGTTCATAAAAGCGCTCAAGCCGGGGCGCGATCAGTGGCTGGCGCAATTAGGCACGGCATTCGGTCTGCGCATCAGCGACTTGCGGCTTCTGAAAATCGGACAGCTTCGAGGCCAGAAGTCGATTACCTTATGGGAGAAGAAACGCAAGAAAAAACGTGTGATTACGTTCAGCTCTTCCGTTCTCAAAATCGTTTCCCTACTCGAAGGTGATGACGACGATTACGTATTTGCCAGTCGCAAAGGTGGCGAGCCGATCAGCCGCGTTCAGGCTTACCGCATTCTAAGCGACGCAGCTAAGCGAGCCGGCATTTACGATAAGATCGGCGGCATCGGTACGCATACGCTGCGCAAGACTTTCGGATACCGTCTTTACCAGTCCGGCGTTCCGCTCTCACGCATCATGGTGATTCTTAACCATTCGAGCGAGCGCGATACGGCAAAGTACATCGGGATCACTGCGGAAGAGATCGAGGCGGCATATGAGTCGATCGAGGTATAGCGGCAGGGTGGCCGCATCCATCAGCGAGACGTGCCGGGCGGGGGCGACTGTCCGAAACTCAGGGGGTGCGCCACTACACTACGCAACGTATATCGATAACCTACGAATAGCCGCAACACTTTGTGTATCGGCGTTGCATGGCGCATCTATGGCCGTTAGACTTGTCGGAAGTAGAAACGATGTTGCATCCGCTTGCCTGACCAACTGCAGCAATACCGGTCCTATATGCACGATCTTATACATACCTACCGGCGCCAGACGCAATCATGATCGTTGATTTAATGCGGTTTAAAACGTGCATAAAGTAGGGTCGATTCAGTGCGATCGACATTGACCAGCAAACGCTGTCATATCAATGCTTCGTTCGATTGTTCAATGTAACAAAAACAGATTGTGTTACATTCGATATACAAAAAGATGAATGTTTTATTCAACGAAAGTTTTTGCTTGCGCCCGCCCCCCCAGACCGCCCACTCAATCCCGCCTCATCTGCCGTTCGGAACTTGCGTACAATTTTTCGAACTCGGAGGGTCATGACGGTTTAGGACGTCAAAATCAACGTTTGAATATGAATATAGCGCCCCCTTCGATTCTGCATTTGAAAAGCCCGTTCAATCAGCGTTTCCGGGCGTTTAAATCGTCACGGAGACCCATGCTATTGTGCAAAAAGAAAGACGCCAATTAAGGCGCCTTCATCTCGTTTTAAATCCGTTCAAAAAGCTCTCTCCGTCCTTTTCTGTCGAAATAAGCTGCTGGGCGCTTTGGCTGATGCGCTGAGCAAGCGCCTGCTGCGCTTTTCCTTCAAAGCTGTAGAGAAGCGATGAATAAACGCTGTTCATTTCTTTTTGTATATCGTCTACTTTAAACTTCGGTCTTAGCGTCGTTTTAATGCCTTCAAGCTTCGTTGCGGCTGTTACCCTCATGCCCGTTTTCAGCATTTGAAGCTGGTTGCGCCGTATGAAGAGAGTATCTTCTTGATCTCCGTTTAAGTTGTTGAGTGAAGCTAGTTTGTTGAAATTTTCCATTGTTTCATCTCCTAAAGTTTAAGCCAATTTGCCAGCATTTTGTCTTTCGATTTAAAATCTTTTGCAATCTGCGCCAGGTATCCGCTGATGTCTTCTAAATCTGAAATCGTGTCCTTTAATGAGGCGATGTACGCTTTTTCGGCATGAACATCGTAAAATAGCGGATTGCCTTTTTTGTCAAACGACTGCGCCAGGTTTTTCAGCGTATTGTTTACATCGTCAAGCGTCAGCTTGTCGTATAAACCGTGACCGACTTGACGGTAGGTATCATGTTTCAGGTCGTTGATCTCGGCGTCGTGTTCCTGATAAGCGTTTTCGGCTTCCCGTTTCATCGTCCGCAGATCGTTGATAATCGCATTTACTTTTTGCGCGAGCTGTTTGGCGACTTCGGGCGTTACTTTAATTACGCCACTTCCGGATGCAACTTCCGGTGGGAGCATCGCTTTTAAATTTTTATCGTATACTAGCTCATCGCCCTCTATATTTTGGACGTTTCCGTTTTTGTCGAAGGCGAAGTTATTACTCCCGACCCAATGTGTATCAGGCATTCCTAAGATTGCGGTCTGAAAGAAATACCCAGCGTTTTGCCCGATTTGTTGGAATACATCGCCCTGCATTCTCGCCTCGCGCACCGCATTTGATAATTCAGGGTCCTTCGTATAAATTGTCGTTCCGTTGTGCCGGTCATACTCGTTCCACCAGCCAGCCCCGACCATATCATCCGGATTGACAATTGATTTTATGGACCGGTCATACTCACCGTTATTAATTTTCTTTTGCTGCTCCTCAGAGTGCAGGTGAACGATTGAAGGGCTGTTAAACGCTACGGCATAGATTTTGTTGTTGACCGCACTATATTCAGCCTCTGCGCCGCCAAGCGAGTGTCCGGTTGTTGAAATAACCGTCGAGGTGCCTTTATACTTTTGTTTAACTTCCCGTACCAAGTCGTCGGCTTGACCGATTTGGGATGATTTCGTAATTAATTTATATTTACCGGTGCTAAGCATCGCGTCTTGTGAGGGGGTTGCGTTGTATTTTCCTATTGTTTTTGATGTATCCTTCACATCTTTTTCGATTATGTATTGCGATTTCTTTTTCGGATCAAGACCCATCACAACGTTACCGCCGTCTGCATCAATGACATCCTGAAAGAATTGGCTCTTGGGATCAGTTCCCGCGAAGCCTACGACGACGTTTTTAGGGTTATCTGATTTTACCCACTTACCACCTTGAGTCTTTTTGCCCTGGGAAAAAACTACGGCATCTAGTCCTGTATCATGGTCTCTCTTAATCTTTTCGACAAACCAATAGGTTTTTTGATCTGTTTGTATTGGTTTCCCTGTCTTTAACTTACTATCTAATCTATCTCGATTGTAAGATTCTTGACTTAGCGTATAATAAGTTTTATCTGTTATTTTTGGAACTTTTATCTTGTCGCTCATATACATCGCCTCTTTATTTTTGTAAAATAGGATAAGAAAGGGTTGATTTTCAAATGAAAAAGTACATAATTATCCTTATTTTAATAATTATAGCAGTTGGGGGATTTTTTATGAAGCATCAGCACGATCAAAAAGAAAAAGAGATTGCTTTATTTGAAGAAGCTCAGAATCATATGGAAAAATTTTTAACAACTAACTATAAAGATGTGGATGATATCCATTTTTCTGAGGATTACTACATTAATCCAATGGGTGGTATTACTGTGAAGGGTTATACTAACGGAGATAAAGAGTTTGAAGGTTTGTATGATCCGGGAAATAAAGAAATATTGTCATATACCGTGGATGCTGAACCTAAAGAAGAATGTAAAGATGAGTTGTGTACTCGATGATAGGAATAATAGCCCGCTCACCAGAGACGGGCTTTTTTCTTTATATGCGCTTTTTCATGCCCTACCGCACTATATGGTTTACTGTTCGTCTTTAATCTCCTCAACATAAAATAAGTCCTCTATAGGCACGTTTAATCCTCTACTAATAATAAATAATGTTGTGATGTCATATCTGGTATTTGTTTTAAATCTGCTTATCGTAGCCTCAGTAGTACCAACTAACTCAGCCAATTCCTTCTGGCTTTGAATTCCCTTCTCCTTCATAACTTCATTTAACCTAGATCTAACTATAAGCTTTTTCAAAAATTCACACACCCTTTAGGCAAGTCTAATTAATTTCATCTTACACATTTGTAATTTTTTTCGCAATAGGTGTTGACTTACGAATTACACAAGTGTAATATTATCATCAAGATATTACAGATTACGCATATGTAAGGAGTGCTTATATGAAAGCCTTAAAAGATCAAATCGTCAGTGTGTGTCATTGGGAATTACTAATCGTGGACTTCGTCCTGTACGATCCGAAAACGGGGGCCATCGATTATCGAGAACCTACCGAAGTACTGCATCTTGGATCCGATATCGCGCTCGAAGTGAACGAAGCCTATCTCACGCTTTATAGAATGCGTGGCAAAGAGGGCGAATGGGAAATCGGTGAAAAGTGCGAAGTACTGTACGATCTGCCGCTCGAATTTCCTGTCGGATTTAATTTCGGTTTAACAACTGAAGAGGTCGCGAAAATGACTGTACTCGATTTCATGCTATTCTTGGCGCAAAAAAAGGAGGAGACGCTATGAGCGAATTAACATGGATTGACGCAGGGGAGCAGCCGAAGAAAATGACCGTGGACTTCGTTTTTATTTATTCGGACACCGGTGAAGAAAGCCGCGAACGGGTAGAGGTCTTAAACGTAGGTCGCGACTATGTACTTTATATAGACGAGGAGTGGCTCAATCTTTATCGACTATATCACGGTCCTCACGGTTTAGAAATCGGTCAGCGTGCGGAATTGATTTACGATTTACCATACGTCTCTGACTCGGAGATGGATCTCGAAACTATTGCGAATATGAATACGGTGGAGCTTTTAGCGCATCTTGGCGGACAATTAAAGGAGGTAGTCGGAGAATGAACGTTTATTATAGAAAAACAGTTGTCGGTTGGTGGAATGTCTATCCCGCAGGCTCAGACGATCAATTCGTTAACCTAAACCCGGAAGAATTCGCCGCACTCTTGCCGCAAGTGTCCCGGAGAGCATTCGCAGGCTGCGCCGAAATCGGCGTCACGGCAGCGCGAGAACTATTCGGTGAGGAGGTGCAGTCGGCATGATGGATACATTTCAACCGCAAGCAGTAAAGCTACATTATCATGGGGAAACGTTCGATACAAAACAGGAAATACACGAAATTTCGGACGCCTGGTTAATTGCGGCCGATGTCATTGGAACATGCTCGGATGACGGGCTGGTGTTTTACGATACTGGCCAATTAGAAAAAGGGTCGGACGGATATCATCTTTATGAAAGCAACTATCCTCGATTTTTTATGGTAGACACGTCAAAGGTAGGAGCAGACCTCCGCAAAATCGATGTTTCTGAGCTCGCAAATTTATCGTTTGCAGATTTTGTTCGAATTGGTTTTTCACTAGGGGAGGGTGCACGATGATACAGTATACAGTTTCTAAAGCGGCAGTAAAAAAAGCAACGGCGCGCCTCGGCCTTTCAAAAGCGCAGGTACAAAACGTATTACCGAAGTATGCTCAAGGCGCTTCGTTCGTCTGGTCACTCGAATCAACAAGCGGCAGCCAGTCCGTTTATGATAATCCCCGCGAACAGGTACGCCTGGTCATTGCGGAAAATGGCACGATTTTAGACGTTTTCCCGGCGGACTATGCGCTTCAGTCTCCGAACGCTTTGTCTGAAGACGTCCTGCAAACGTTAAAAGAAACGACACGTAACGCCTTAATTGCGAAAAGAGACGCAGTTCATTGCAAATGGTGCGAGGTAGAGGTCGACTTCCATTCGAACAGCTACGAGATTGCTAGGCGGAGGCTAGCCTTAATAGAGGCGACCGGTGACGATGAGCTGCAAATAAAAAGGCGGCTGGCCCAGCTTTGCGCCGAAAATAAACGGCTGCACAACGAAAGGTCTGCGTTGAGGAAGGAAAGGACCGAGTTGGAACGCGCCCTTGTGCCGTATATATAACCCATGAACCGTCCGGTTATAAAAGTAAATTCGCAGTTAATAATGAGGGGGGTAAGATTCGTCGATGCTTTATTTGAATGGGAAATAAAAAAGACGAACCGTTGCGGGAACAACTAAATCCGTCTTTAAAATTATCGAAAATAATTTGATTAAAACACTAAACATTTGAATTTAATGACCGATATTAATCTAGTAGTCTATACGCATCCGGGGACGAATGGGTTTCCGGGTGCGAAAAAATAAATATTTTTTTAGATTCGACGGACATAGACTTCTTTTCTAATTCGAATTTATTTAAGTACGGGTGAAAACTTTTTTTAGTTTAAAATCCACCCATTATATTATCTATTGCAATTATAATCACAAAAAGGAGGATTGTCAAGCACAAAATGAAAAACAAAATTACTTTACTCGAAAGTCAGTTTGTTCTATGTGTTTCGTGGTTTTCAAATGAATTAAAGAAGGTGGTAAAAATAGATTCTGGATAGTTCTCGAGGGTATGTTCACCGTTACTTGTGCTTGCCATATCGCCAATTACTTTCGCAGTTATATGTGAGGACGTATGTCTGGCTCGGAAAGTCGTTTCGCAACTATAAATAAGGATAGAAATCTGTGTTTTTAAAAAATGAAGAGGATGTGAAGAGGTTGAATAAAATCAATGAACCGAAGAAAAAACTTCCGAACAACAAACAGGAATTACTATCTCACGATAATTATGAAATGTATAACCTAGACCTTTTGCGTAAAGTTTTTCCGAGAATCATAGACGATTATAACTCTTCTGTCGGTCGTACGCAGCGTAAGTTTCAAATCCGGGATATAATTGCGCTTTATTTTTATCTACTTTCGTATGTGGACGGCACCCACACCCTAAAAAATGGAGATGAAAACGATCGTTTTGGTGCAAGTTTTCCGGGGCGACAAAAGATAGCGTCTGAGCTGGGGATCGCAGAAAGCCGGATAAAGAAACTGGTGGATATTCTATTAGCGAATGGACTGCTTCTCGACGTAAGAGACGTATGGATAGGGACAAATCGATATAAGTGGTATTTCGTTTCTTTCTGCCCGCGGATCAGCGATGACGGTTATATTGTCTCCGAGGAAGGAGAGGAAATAGTCCCCGATCCGTCCGTTTATGAATGATACATGCATTAGATGCCTGTTTGGATACAGCCATTAGAGGTACGTTTGCAAAGGGCCATTAGATATCCGAGTAAACATACCAAGGGAAACATACCAACGTTAAACATACCAACAAATAATAGCGCTCATATACATTCGCGCGGATATTTTTAATAAAAGATATATCGCGAGTAAATGAGCATCCGCAAGCGTGAGCGTAAGCGAACGATTGCAATGTTTTAAATAAGGAAGGAGGAAACAAGGTGAAAGAAGTTAATCCAAAGAAAGAGCTTGAACATAAAATAAATAGATGGAAAATCGAAGTCAACTCCGAATTTATGGATGCCGCACGCCTGAATCGCGAGGTGGATGCCGCGCTTTCGGCATACATCCAGGCTTCCGGAAAAAGTCCGTTGCAATCGGCGCCGAAGTTAATGAAACTTATTACCGATCTGTTCGTCAAAGTCCACGAAAATATCGAGCGGCTTCAAATAAAAGAACGGACCCGGGAAGAGTGGGAGCAGGAAGAGCGAAAGTATATGCCGCCCATGCCCTTCGAGGTTCCGGAAGGCTATCGAGTGTGTGCTTGCTGGAATTGTAACAATGTTTTTCGGCGCCTTGGAAAAAAGAAATATTGCAGCGACGCTTGCGGACAGGAGCAAAGAGACGCGGATAAACGGTTGAAAAGGACCGGCACATACTTGGCTCCCAAGCGCGACGGATATCTCCCTAACCGCGAAGAAAATGCCGGTCAAAAGGACAAAGTCCGCCTTGTTTTCACCGATCAAATAGAATTATACGGGAAGCGAGAGTCAGACGGAAACCGTCCATATTCTCCCCGCAGAGATACAAAAGCCAAGCAGTCGGGTGATATAAAATTTGGTCAGGTTGAGAGCGACGGGGAAGAGAAGTCAGAGTATGAAAAATTCAGAGATGGCGAGAGTCCGGGTATCTTTACAGTGAATATTGCATCGGGTCTTAAAATCTATCATACAAACGGGAAAAAACACGAATATAGTGAGAGGGATACTGGCGCGTGGTATCTCTTTCAAACTTGCATTAGTCATTCTGGCTAATGCTTTTTTTATGCCTTTTTTTCGGCACTTAGTTAAGAAAATTTAACAAAGGGGGATCGAAAACATGGAATTGACCGGTGATCAGGTTTTGAAAATTCGCCGAATTTATAGGCTATCACAAAAGGATGTAGCAGATTTGACGGGTGTTTCTGAGGCTTTTATTTGCATGATTGAAAACGGAAAGCGAAAAATTACTCCAAAAGTCTCCAGGAGATTAATTAACAAATTGAGCCTTAATCCGGAAAAAGTGATTAGCCTGCTTGAATTCTACGCGCAAACGGAGGTTGTGAAATGAATCAGCGAAAGATTAACTCGAGACGAAGCAAACTCGGCCGTCTAGCCCGAAATCATTGCGCCAACTATAAAAGTGGCGGCGCCTGCGATCTTCAGCGTTGCGGTTTGTGTACCGTTGAAATCAAAACGGATTCAATACAGGGGAATATCTGTCCGTACTTTATGCGAAACGTTCTGCCCGCAGAGCCGGCTTTAATGTGGGAGTATCTCGAATACTTACCGGCCGATCATCCGTTACGGAACAAGTCGAACTGGGCGGGAAATTGCAAACGTTGCGGCCAGCGGTTCGAACGCAGTAGTAACCGGCAACAATACTGCGCTGGATGTGCGGTTGAAAATGAAAAGGAAAATAGCCGGCGAAGGAATCGTGATTATCGTGATAGACAAAGAAAAAGAATGACGATTTAGACGTCCGTAAACGTTGATATGACGGGCTTTATAAATGCAAAAAACGGCACCCGGCTATATTACTATTAGAATTCGATTTTTGCATCGGAAGGGGAGTTAGTTTTGTGTAACGTTCTGATATACGTTAAGCCTACCGAAGCTCTTACGGTAGACGCCGAAACCGGGGAAATCATCCGCCGATCGTCCGGCCACACCCGTGACCTAAACATCTCGCGGACGGTGCTAGAATGTCGGGCTTACGAAGAAGAAGCGAAGATCGTTTATAAAAGGGGGCGCATAGATGTTCTGCGTTGTAACGGAAACTGAATACTACGGATCATACGGACCGGCCGGTGTTTCCTATCTTCGCGAAAGCAAAGACGGGGAGCAGCGGTATTTTTTATTTCCGGGCGGGGGTGCGAGCATAAAACTCGATTGTACTGCCGGCAGATACGAAATACGCAACATAGACGGCGAATTGTTGTTTCTTACAACGGTCAAAAACGTGTACTCTTCTGAAATTGGATACGTCCGGGAGCTTTTCAACCGTGCAATGGATTGCGCTGTCGAATATGGTGCAAAAAATGCAATGATTGAATGCGGAAAAGACGTCATGGACGCAGATGAATTCGAAAAAGAATTACCGGCCAATGAGAAGGTCGCAAGAACTGAAAAACAGGGGGAATATTGAATGACTAAATTCGAAGAGATGCTAGAGAACTACGAACAAATGGAAACTACTCGAAAAAGAGCCCGGGATATCGTATTAGAAGCCAAAACGAGCTATCGTGAAGAGCTATCCCAGATAACTAATGACAGGATGTTGTCAAATGAAGGTAAGCAGATAGAGAAAGAAAAACTAAACCAAAGATACCGGGATATATTTCTGGGCGAGATGATGAAGATAAAAGATAAAGCCACGGAGGCGGCTGATAAAACGATTGATCTTGCGACAAAAATTCTCCTAGAAGACCCAGCGCAGCCGGAAGAAACCGAGGTTGCAACGTTCAACCAAAAGCTGGCAGACCTGAAAACATCCCTTCTTCTTGCTCCGAATCCGGAACGAGGAATAGAGAGTTTGGAAGCGTTCATTGAGGATACGTCGGATCCGTACCTTGCGAAAAAGCTACAGAGCGAATTTTACGGCATGGCCGCCTCTATTGTGAAAGACGGATCGGCCGCCGAGAAAGTTAAACTGCATGGTTTGTACGAACATATCAAAGTGAAATCCATGACTGAGGAGCAGAAACGTGCTGAAACATTTAAAGGGCTTGCTACAGCCGGAAAAAACAGCGACCTGTTACTTGATGGCGGCGTTCACCATAACGCCATTAAGGAGTTGCTTGGATCCGAAACAGCAATGTACGCCAATAAGCCTCACGAATACTTTGACAGAATGATTGATGAGAACAGCTAAATACTTTTTTGCGATGATGAACGGTTTCTGACATTGCCGTTCGGAGCAAACCTCCTCATTTTTGGGCGCCAATTAACGGCGCCTTTTTTTATTTCGACAAAAAGGGGCGATTAGATGGTTAAAGTAAAAACACCGTTTAGAACGGAAGATGAAGCTAACAAGGTTGCCGAAGCAATTGGAGTAATTAATTATGTGAGCGAAAAGGCACTGAATGGAGATCCTGCTTTTACGAAAGAACAAGAGGCAAAGATTAAAGAAGCAATCGAGACATTAAATCAATATAGTCCACAAGAAATCCTGCTGTTTACTTATTGGTCAGTAGTAGGTGGTCAAGAGTGACAGGAGCAACAGTCGGAGAAATACGCGCCCGTTTGATCCTTGATATGGCCGATTGGTCACGGAGCCGGGATCGAGTTCGGAACGACATGTCGCAGATGGGACGGTCGTCCGAAAATCTTTCGAAACAGATGGGCCTCGTACAAAAGGCGTCGCTGGCCGTCGGCGGTGCGGTAGTCGCCGGTATCGGAGCATCCGTCAAGACTGCGGCAGACTTCGAAGCTGCCATGTCGAACGTTAAGGCGATCAGTGGCGCAACCGGCGACGAATTCGAAGCGCTAAAGAACATCGCGGCCAAGATGGGTGCCGAAACGAAATTTACAGCGGTAGAGGCGGCGGAGGGACTCCAATTTTTAGCAATGGCGGGCTTCAGCGTAGAGGACCAAATCGGATCATTGCCGGCCGTCCTTAACCTGGCGTCAGCATCAAACGAAAGCCTCGGACGTTCAGCCGATATCGTTTCAAACATCATGACGGGCTTCGGAATCAAAGCGGAAGAGTCCGGACATGCGGTCGATGTGCTTGTTAAAGCGATGACGACGGCGAATACGGACCTCGGCCAATTGGGCGACGCCATGAAATACGTGGCCCCGGTTGCAAACGGACTAGGTTATTCGATAGAAGATACGGCCGCAGCTGTCGCGAAAATGTCAGACGCCGGTATTCAGGGATCGATGGCGGGTACGGCGCTGAGGGCGACGCTATTACACTTGTCGAATCCGGTAGGGCAGACGGCGAAGGCGGTCAAAAAGTACAATCTCGAACTGGAAGACGCAAACGGAAACCTCAAGTCGCTGCCGGAACTGATCGGATATATTTCGAAGAATCTCGAAGGGATGTCAGACGCGCAGAAAACGGCGACAGCGGCACAGCTCGTCGGAACGGAAGCGGCGTCCGGATTCGTAACGTTGCTTGGCGTTGGTGAAAAAGGTCTGCGGGATTATTCTAACGCACTAAAGAACGCCGGAGGTACGGCGGATCGTGTAGCCAAGACGCAAATGGATAACCTGAAAGGGTCGTTCGAAAAGTTTAAAAGTGCGCTCGACGGGCTCGGCATCAAGATCGGTAACGAGTTTTTGCCTACTTTCCGAAAAATTGTAGAAGAGGGAACGAAAATACTCGATTTCCTTAACAAGTTGAATCCGGGGATCATTACGACTGGTCTGGAAATGGCCGGGACAGCGGCAGCGATTGCGCTCGTAGCTGCCTCAGCCGTTAAGCTCGGTGTTGCGCTGAAAAGCTTAACGTTGGGGCCGGTTGGGCTGACGATTACGGCTCTTTCTCTTCTCGGCGGCTTACTCGTCGGCGTTAAAAATAGTTATGACGCAATGAACACCGTTAGTTTGGAGGCTGCGGAGACAAAGCAGAAAGAGATCGAGTCGCTCGATAAGGTCGCATCGGAATTCGATAAGCTTCAAGCAAAAACGAAGTTGACTGCGGATGAGTTTGCTCATTATCTCGATTTAAACGATCGGCTGAAAACGGAGACAGATCCGGAGGTTATCAAAAGTCTTAAAGACGAGCAGGCGGGATTGAAGGAACGGTCTGGTCTTACAAATGCGGAATTTGACCGTTTTCTAAAACTAAATGATGACATCGTTAAGAAGGCACCTGAAACAAATGCGGCCATTAGCGAACAGGGAAATGCTTTCGCGAAAAACACCGAGGCTGTTAAAAAGTTGAGTGCGGCTAAGGCGGAGGAGCTTCGGACCGAATTAGAAAAACAAAAAGCTACAGCTCAGAGCAAAGAGGCTGAATACCTTCAAAAACAGCAGAATCTTAAAACAGACATTAAAAAATTAGATGGAGAGCGAGCAGAACTAGAAGGGAAGATTACTGATCAAACGCAAAAAGTAAAGGACATAACTGACGAACTTAACACAGCAAAAGAAAATGGTAACGAAAAAGCGCAGTACCAAGCCGAAATTAATTTAGCCGCCGAAGAAGCGACGCTCAATAAATTGCGGGAACAACTTGTCGCAAACCTCGACAATCTACAGACAAAGCGAGAAAGCTTAGGTGAAGTACAAAAAGAGCTCGGCAAACTGAAGGATATCAACCAGAAATTGATTGATATTGAGCTGCAACAAGTCGGTTTGAACGCGAAAAAAGGCGAAGGCGTTGACGTTCTGAGGAAGGAACTTTCGCGTCTGGAAGGCGTGAAATTCAAACTCGAAAATAACACGTCTGAGGCAGATAAAAAGACGAAGAAATATCGCGATTCAGTAAAGGCTGTCGATAAAGAAATTTCGCAACTTAAATCTGCTTTAGGCCGGGTTCAGGCCATCACCAAAGAAGCGGAGACTATGAACGAAAGACTAGCCCGAAGGATCAATAAAAAGATCCACGTCACTTACAGCGCGGACGGATCGGAAATCGAAGAGAGCGCGGAGACATTTAAGAAGACACATGGTAAGGGCGGACAAGAGGTACCGTACCACGTCGGGGGTATCATCGGCCGCGGACAGATCAACAGACTCCATACCGGAGGGCTTGCGTCTAAGTTCGAAAACGCACCGATGAGCCACGAAGTTGATATCCGTGCACTGCGGAACGAAATGGTTCTAACGGAAGCACAACAAGCGAATTTAATGCGGATGATTGACGCTGGACATACGGCGGCAGTCGGAGGAGAACTCGGAATATCAAGCGAGGTCATCGGAATATTGCGTTCGATTGACCAGGGCGTCAGACAAAATCACAATGTGGCTGTTCAAATTGACGGAGAAACGGTTGCTTCCGCAACATACCCGCACATTGATAGGAAATTTACCCAAGATATTGCGATACAGTCACGCTTTCTTGGACAAAAGAGTTAAATTTCGGACTGTCCAGGCCGTCTTTCGTTCGACAATTTCCGCGAATAGTTCAAAATCCCCACCGTTTAACCGATAATAGGATACGGACTAATCAAATATGAAGGCGGGATACCAATGAAAGAAAAATTTCCGAAAATATTGTTTGTTCTCGGCTGGATCGTAATTGTGGCCGGCATATTGACGAACATCGAAAGTACCCTGTATCTTAACGCGAATCAATATGTACCGGAAGGCAGATCTCCTGATCCAATACGAATGATGCAGATCGTTTCTGACATCGTTGATCCGTTATATAAAGGCGGCATACTGATCGCACTGTCGTATCTATTGAGTTACGTCAAAGGTTTCGGAAAAACTGAATAGAGCGTCTAGCCCTGTCCTTCGTAGGATGGGGCGCTTTTTTTCGTTAATACGAATAGCAACGCTTGTCATACAGCGGAAGTTTGGGTATCATGATGGTAACGAGATTCATCGCTATGGAAGATCGGCATTAACAGCCATTTCGAATAATAACAATCGCGCAAATTATTTACAAACGTTGATATGACGCGGTTTTCATCTACCGTAAACTGATCGAATGATTCACCATCGATAATCCAAACGCCATCGCTTCATGCGGATGCGGATCATCATTCAGAACCGCAGTGAATGCAGGGAAGCCTGAAGAGTGCTGACATATTGGCATCAGGTCAACGATATGGAATAAGAAAAACGCCTTTCATTGCGATGTTTCATCGTGACGAAAAGGCGTTTTATTATGATCTGGGGGAATAGAAATGAAACTCGTATCAACGCTCGGCTTGTCAAAAGCGGACGTTACCGCGTTTTTTCATGAGCATTGGGGAAGTCCGGACATGGTCAATTCACACGGAACATTCCGCTGCGATGAATTGGAAGGATTCGCTGTGACAGATGAAAAAGGCGATATTAAAGGCCTGGTTACGTACGTCATCGCCGGAAACGAATGTGAAGTCGTCTCCTTGGACAGCATTGCCGAAAATAAAGGGAACGGCTCACTCCTTTTAAAAGAAGTGGAACGTGTTGCAAAGCGAAAACAGTGTCAATCGCTTAAATTGATCACGACGAACGATAATATGCGGGCGCTTATGTTTTACCAAAAGAGAGGCTATAGATTGGCCGAGCTGTATGTAAACGCAGTTGAAAAAGCAAGAAAAGTAAAGCCTGAAATTCCCTTTGCCGCTGATAACGGCATTCCGATTCGGGATGAGATTCTTTTGGTAAAAGATTTAACATAATCTGTTTTCCGCTTCGCTCAATGCAGCCACCCCGCTCAAGTGTTGAGCAAGGTTTTTGCAACGGGGCTTCCGGAACCATCGTGTTTATTTCTGGTTAAAGATTCGGTTGAGATTGCTCGTGTTGTTGGTGATTGAGGTGATATAACGGCTTCCGCTTTCCATTTCCTTGTTGCACAGAGGGCATAGAGGGCGATCGCTGCTCGTGAAATTTTTTCTCATCCATCCGTTGCATTCCTCAGCCGTACATTCCCACGTACTGATATCTTCCTTTGGCAGAGGCTCTTGATTGCGATTGTTGTAATAAGACATATCGTCACTTCCTAACAAGTGTTTTTTGGAGTTCATTTAAGAATATTTTGTGAATCTTAAGACATTCTATTCGTCAATTTGTTATTCTATACTGGACAGGTTTATTTAAAGTCCAAGCCCAGTAAAAAAAAGGGGTTCAACCATGGAAAAAATCAACTGCAGAAGCTGCGGCGGGCTTACGCCTTACGATTCAAAAGTCTGTGAGGCATGCGGCTGCGAAAAACCGCTTCCAAAAGCACAGAAAATTACGGACCGGATTGTCTTGACTGCGGCGGGAGTGGTCGGCATCTTAACGATTGTGCTGATTTTGGGAACGATCTTCTCATATTTGAATATCATATAATGAAAAGGAGCCGGTGTCAGGCTCCTTTTCATTTTTATTTGTTTTCAAACATGCTTGTAGAGTGCAGCGGCTGCACGCGCGCTTTAGGATCCATGTAAGCTTTCGCATTGTTGACAGCGGTCGGCGCTTCTCCAAATCCGCTGGCAATCAGCTTGACTTTTCCTTCGTATGTGCAGATGTCGCCGGCTGCATAGAATCCCTCGATGTTCGTTTCCATTGTGGACTTGACGACGATCGAATTTTTCTCGATTTCAAGCCCCCAGTTTTTGATTGGTCCGAGAGATGAAACAAAGCCGAAGTTGACGATCACATCGTCGACATCGATGATTTCTTTTCTCTCGCCTTTCACTTCCTCGATGACGATCTGTTCAATCCGCTCGGCGCCGATCAGTTCGGTCGGAACAAACGGTGTCAACACATTGACTTTTGAATTGTGCAGGTTTTCGACGCTGTGTTCATGTGCGCGGAATTTATCGCGGCGATGAATAATTGACACCTCTTTTGCGATCGGTTCCAGCATAAGCGCCCAGTCGACGGCGGAGTCGCCGCCGCCCAACACCGCAACGCGTTTGCCCGCAAATTGATTCAGATCATCTATAAAGTAATGAAGGTTTGCATTCTCGTATTGAGCCGCAGATTCGAGCTCGAGCTTTCTCGGCTGGAATGCTCCGTTTCCGGCTGTAATAATCACCGTTTTAGAATAGTGGATTTCTTTGTTGGTGATGAGCTTGAAAATACCGTCAGCTTGTTTTTCAACGCTTTCGACGGCTTGCTCCAGACAAACGGTCTGATCAAATTTCGCCATTTGCTCTTTTAAATTGTCGACCAGCTCCTGAGCGCGGATTTTAGGGAACCCGGCTACATCGTATATGTATTTTTCGGGATACAAAGCGGACAGCTGACCGCCGAGCTGCGGCAGGCTTTCGATTATTTTGACGCTCGCTTGCCGCATTCCGCCGTAAAATGCGGTAAACAAGCCGACAGGGCCGCCCCCGATAATTGTAATGTCATATACTTTTGAGTCTTCACGCATGAAAATAATGCCCCCCTAAATGAAAATTGTTCTTAATTATATCATATCACATAAAATAAATACGAGCGCGTCTGTTTTTTTAGGCACGGGAAATATTACCGTCTGATCTAAAGTCTGCCGCCCGAGCATATTTAACCTTGAAAAAGCAAAAGCGAGCGGCTATGATGTAGTTGTGAACAATTTGTTAAAGATTCGTGAATATTTTTCGACGCACAGCCGAAAAACATTCCGTTGTTCGGCAAACTAAAGTGAAGGGTTTCACAAACTTTTTTTCATAAAAAGCCTGAAGCCGGCAGAAGATAACCCAAAGGCTATTTTTAATCCGGCTTAGCAGTAAAATACAGAAAAGGTGGATGTGATTCCGTTGAATAAGCCAAAAGTAGTAGTATTAGGTGCAGGTTATGGTGGATTAATGACCGTGACGAGACTTGTTAAAAAAATCGGCGTCAATGAAGCGGATGTTACGCTTGTCAACAAGCACAATTATCATTATGAGACAACCTGGATGCACGAAGCGAGCGCAGGTACGCTTCATCATGACAGATGCCGCTATCAAATTAAAGATGTCATCAATACATCCCGTGTCAATTTCGTTCAGGATACGGTAAAGAAAATCGATAAAGAAGGAAAGAAAGTCGTCCTTGAAACCGGCGAGCTTAGTTACGACTATCTTGTCGTGGCGCTAGGGGCCGTCCCTGAAACTTTCGGAATTTCTGGATTGAAAGAGTATGCTTTCTCCATTTCAAACATCAATTCGTCCCGGCAGCTTCGCGAGCACATTGAATATCAGTTTGCGACGTATAACACAGAAGCCGAGAAGCGCCCGGAACGCCTGACGATTGTTGTCGGAGGAGCGGGTTTTACCGGCATTGAATTTTTGGGCGAATTGGGCAACCGCATTCCTGAGCTGTGCCGCGAATACGATATCGACCGCCAGCAGGTTCGTTTAATATGCGTGGAAGCCGCGCCGTCCGTTCTCCCGGGCTTTGATCCGGAGCTTGTCGATTATGCGGTCAACTATCTTGAAGGAAAAGGCGTTGAATTCAAAATCGGCACGGCTGTGAAAGAATGCACGCCTGACGGAATCATCTGCGGAAAAGATGATCAGACCGAAGAAATCAAAGCAGGCACTGTCGTATGGGCCGCAGGTGTCCGCGGCAACCCGATCATAGAAGAATCAGGCTTTGAAAACATGCGCGGCCGTGTGAAGGTAAAACCTGATCTGCGCGTTGAAGGCCATGATGATATATTTGTTATCGGAGACTGCTCGCTGATCATAAATGAAGAAACCGAAAGGCCTTATCCGCCGACTGCGCAGATTTCCATGCAGCAGGGCGAAACGTGCGCAAACAATCTGGCCGCACTGATTCACGGCAAAGAAACGGAAACGTTCTCATTCGATAATAAAGGCTCTGTCGCTTCTCTAGGCGAACATGATGCAATCGGCGTCGCATTAGGGAGAAAGATGACGGGAACGACGGCGTCCATGATGAAAAAAATCATCGACAACCGCTCGCTGTTCATGATCGGCGGGCCGGGACTTGTGCTGAAAAAAGGAAAGTTTAAATTTTTCTAATCAGATAAGTTCAGCGTGACCCGCAACCCTTGCAGTCTAGGAAGGCCGAGCATCGGAAGCTGACTTTCACAGGATGTGATGACGGCGGCGTTCAGGCGGGACGCCTGGGCGATTAGCCGCCGAGCCTTCTCCTATTCCTGAGCACCGACTTAGCAGCCCTGACAATGAATGCGAGGGTTTCTCGACACGGTGAAGCCTGCAGCAGAAGCTGCGGGCTTTTTATTCGGGGTTAAAAACTTCAAAAACGAAAGAAAAAGGAAGAAAGATTATCTTTTAAGCGCTTACATCAAATGATCTGTTATATTTTCTGACTTTATTATTGACAATGTTCATGATATATTATCAGAAAATTAAGAAAAAAGGTGTGTATCTAATGAAGACGACGTCAACCCATCGCCTTGAATCAACCTGTACTTTCTGTTCGGGAAAAGGCTATTTTCAGCTTCTGCTTGGTGGTTCGGAAACGTGCAGCAACTGCAAGGGAACGGGAAAAGACCGCTGATCGCCGCTTTCCAATGATTGACTCAAGTTCCTTCCCCAATGTACACTAAAAGAGGTGAATTGGGGGTGGAGGCTTTGATTAGTTTACCAGTTGTCATCATTTCAGTTGTCTTATTTTTCGTCCTGTTTTTCGGTATCGGTTTTCTGCTGAATATGCTGCTCAGGATGTCATGGATCATGGCTGTCATTTATCCAATTGTATGCCTTTTCATTGTGAATAAAGAAAAGCTGATTCGCTATGTAGAGGCGCCGGGAGAGGCATTTTCCGGCCTTTTTGACAGAGTGGCTTCATTGGCTGCTGCCGATATCATCATTTTAGCCAGCGGAATGGCCGGAGCCCTATTGTCGGGCGTCACGATTAAAGCGCTGCGAAAAAGGGGATATCAAATGTTTTAAGCCTTCTTCTTCAAGGGAGAGGGTTTTTTGAATTTAATTTTTTCACTTTTCTCAAAACTTTTCCGTCATCTGAATATTTCTGTTTCCGCTTGGAAACAACTAGATGGTGAGAGGAGTGGAAGATTTGAGAAAAGTGATGACAATGTTCCGGCGTTTCTTGATGACAGTTTTGTTTGTCCTTGCTTTTATGACGACCTTCTTTGCCGTTTCAGGCGTGGAAGCACAGGACATATCCAGCTGGGCGAAAGAACGCGATCTGTCCTTGAAACAGCTGATGCTCACCTTTAAATCACTTCCGGAAGAAAAAGCGGAAAAAACATCTCTGTCTGCCGCAGAACAAATTAAAAACAAACCGAAATCGCTTGAAGATGCCTTTGACTGGACCAAGTATCCGAAGCAAAAAGTCACCGCGACCGGATATACAGCAGGGGCTGAATCGACGGGAAAACAGCCTCATCATCCAGATTACGGGATTACATATTCGGGAGTCAAAGTCAAAAGAGATTTATATTCAACCGTTGCTGCCGATCCGTCGGTCTTTCCGATCGGCACGATATTGTTCATACCGGACTACGGCTACGGCGTTGTTGCAGATACCGGATCAGCGATTAAAGGGAAACGGCTCGATTTGTACTATGAGACGGTTGAGGATGTTTATAAAGAGTGGGGCAAAAAAACACTTGATGTTTATGTCATTAAAAAAGGAAACGGCACCATTACCGAAGAGGATCTCCTGAAGCTCAATGAAAATAAATCGATGCAAGTATTCAGGCAAAAATATAAAATGGCGAAAGAATAAGAAAAAACGTTTAAGACCCGTGCGTCTTAAACGTTTTTTTGCTCTACATCAATAAATAATCGAGAAGCAGCGTCAGGGCAATGCCGGTCAAACCGCCGAAAAACACTTCGATCGGCTGATGGCCGAGCAGTTCCTTCAGCTTCTTCTGTTTTTCTTCTTGATGGCTTTTAGGGAAATCTTTCGCTTCGTTGACAAAGCGGTTGAAATCGCGGACAAGCCGGTTGATCACTGTTGCTTGTTCTCCGGCATGTCTTCTCACTCCGGTTGCATCAAACATTGTAATAACGGCGAATATGGCGGAAACGGCGAACAAAGAAGAATCCATCCCGTGATCAAGAGCCACGCCGGTTGAAAGCGCTGTAACGGCTGCTGAGTGTGAACTCGGCATTCCGCCAGTGCTTGTGATGAGCCGCCAATCCCATTTTTTCGAGACGACAAAGTAAATGGGAACCTTGATAAACTGAGCGAAAAAGATCGCGGCAAAGCTTGCCAGTAAAGGAAAGTTTGTGAGGATTTCCATTTTGCAGAACATCCTTTCTATAAAGAAAATAGAGATGAATTCAAAAAAGCACTCAGTTATTTGCTAAAATATATAATATGAAACCCCATCGGGAAAAAATGTTTTTCCTATTATAACATTGTTGTTTCAATTTTACTCACTTTGCTGATAAGGAGCTGTGAACGCATGTTTTATGCCTTTAAAGACTTCGAAAAAAAAGAAACGCTTTTAATCGGACTGTTTAAAAAAAGCCGGCTGTACGGGAAGGCGGAAGAAATCGACCGCCTTTTGGACGGCCAGCTTTCTCAGCTGCTGAAAGACGGGGATGTATCTTCCAAAAAAACGAAAGTGTCTAAAATATTTACCCCTTCCCTTCAGGGAGTCAAACGCATCTATATCGTCGGATTGGACCGTGAAGCGGAATTTACCTTCGAGGATGCGAAACAGTGCTTTGCCGAAGCTGTTCAGCAGATTCACAAAGATCGAAAGCAGGAGTTAACCGTCATGCTCGACAGCTTCGTATCCGAAGAGGTCCCAGCCGCTGACGCCGCGCATGCATTGGCTGAATCATGCATGCTGTCATGCTATGAAGTGCAGGATTACAAGCACAGAGCAAATGTGCCTGATCAATGCCTGCAAAGCGTCTATGTTTTGACAGACCATGACCTGAAGGAAATTCAGGCGAGTTTGCACGTCGGGCAGGTGTACGGAAATGCGACGAATTCGGCGAGAACCCTCGTGAACATGCCGGGGAACATGCTGACAGCCGCGGATCTCGCGTCATACGCCGCTGAATTGGCAGCAAAATACGAATTTGAATGTGAAATTCTCGAAAAGGCTGAAATGGAAGAGCTCGGGATGGGCGGTCTCCTCGCGGTCAACCAAGGATCAGAAGAGCCGCCGAAAATGATCGTCTTAAAATATCAGGGAAAAGAAGCATGGGATGATGTCATCGGTTTAGTCGGCAAAGGGATCACGTTTGATACCGGCGGCTATTCGATTAAGACGAAGAGCGGCATTGTCGGCATGAAGTCAGATATGGGCGGAGCCGCCAGCGTTTTGGGAGCGATGGAAGCCATCGGCGAATTGAGGCCGGAACAAAACGTGCTTGCCGTGATCCCGTCGACTGATAACATGATTTCGGGAAGCGCAATGAAGCCGGACGATGTCATCGTTTCCTTGAGCGGCAAGACGATTGAGATCTTGAATACGGACGCCGAAGGAAGGCTGGCGCTCGCTGATGGACTGACATATGCGAAGCACCACGGTGCCTCCGTGTTGATCGATGTCGCGACACTGACCGGAGGTGTCATCGTAGCTTTGGGAACGGAAACGACGGGCGCGATGACAAATCATGATCCGCTTTATCAGCAGGTGAGACAGGCGGCTGAAGAAGCGGGAGAATCAATTTGGCAGCTGCCGATTACAGAAAAAGACAAAAAAAGAGTGAAAAACAGCCAAATGGCCGATCTTAACAATTCACCGGGCAGGGAAGGCCATGCGATTATGGCCGGAACGTTCCTCGGCGAATTCGCCGAGCGGACGCCATGGGTTCACCTTGACATCGCCGGAACGGCAACGACAGCTCAAAGCTCATGCTTTGGACCGAAAGGCGGAACGGGCGTGATGGTAAGGACGCTTGTCACGTTTGTCGAGCGGTTTTCGGATCAATTGTAGGCTTTTATCCCCTTTGACAGAAGGGGATTTTTTTATGAAAAATACAGAGGAGCCTCATTGACGCATTCATAAAATATGTGGTACTATACGTTCATTACTTTAATTATCTACTACATTAGCAAACTAAAGTGTTTGTTCGGAGGTTTCAAATATGAATGCAGTTGTGATTGCTGTTATTGTCATGCTTATATTAAGCCTGCTGCGGGTCAATGTCGTTCTTGCCTTGATTGTGGGCGCTCTTGCCGGAGGTCTGACGGGCGGTCTCGGTCTCGGCCAGACGGTCAGCGTCTTCACGGAAGGACTCGGAGGCAACGCAACCGTTGCCGTCAGCTACGCGCTCCTTGGCGCATTTGCGGTCGCTTTGACGAAAACGGGTCTTCCGGATGCCATGGTTGAAGCTGCTGTCAAGCTGATCGGCAAAGAAGGTGATACAAGGCGCAAAACTCTTTCAAAAGCGCTGATCGTCTTCGTGATTTTAATCATTTCTTGTATGTCTCAAAATATCGTTCCGGTTCATATCGCATTTATCCCTGTTTTAATTCCGCCGTTATTGAAAATTTTGAATGAACTGCAAGTGGACCGCCGCCTGATTGCGTGTGCGATGACATTCGGATTGACAGCTCCGTATGTTTTGCTTCCTGTCGGCTTCGGCCAGATTTTCCAGGGGATTTTGAAAGACAATATGAAAGACGCCGGACTTTCGGTCACATTGGCTGATATTCCAATCGCCATGATCATCCCGATCGCCGGGATGATTGCCGGTTTGGCTGCCGCTGCTTTTGTGTACCGCAAACCGCGCACGTACGAAATGAAGGAAATCGCCGGTCAAAAATCGGCGGTCTATACGAAAAAAAGCCTTTCGATTGCCGCTTTGGCCATCGCTGTATCACTAAGCGTACAGCTTTATTTGTCTCAAAGTTTAGACGTCGACGGAATGATCTTCGGCGCGCTCAGCGGTTTGGCAGTCTTGTTTTTAAGCGGAGCGATGAAACGCGGCGAAGCGGACGAATTGATCACAAACGGCATGAACATGATGGCGTTTATCGGATTTGTGATGCTGGCCGCAGCCGGTTTTGCCAATGTGCTTGAGAAAACGGGCGATGTCAAAGCTCTTGTTGAAGCGTCAACCGGTTTCATCAGCAATAATCAAGTGATCGGCGCATTGCTGATGCTGATTGTCGGCTTATTGATTACAATGGGGATCGGTTCATCATTTGCGACGATTCCGATTATAGCAACGATATTTGTGCCGCTTTGCATGCAGCTTGGCTTCAGTCCGATGGCGACCATCGCCATTATCGGGACGGCGGCGGCTCTCGGAGACGCCGGTTCACCTGCGAGCGACAGCACGCTTGGCCCGACATCCGGCTTGAATGCAGACGGACAGCACCACCACATTTGGGACACTTGTGTTCCGACATTCATCTTTTATAATATTCCGCTGATTTTGTTTGGCTGGATCGCGGCGATTGTTCTTTAAAAAAATTCCCCTCGCTTTGAGGGGAATTTTTTTCTATGTTTGTTAAAATAAAAAGAGAACCGCACCGCCTGCTTTTTATTAATAAGTCGGGTTTCTTCTGAAGCCTGCGCCTTTTTGAACCGCTCGGAAAACCTTTGAGGCGAGCGCGGCGAGCAGGACGGAGAATGCCAAGTCTTTCACGAAGAACCAGGTCATCATCTTCCAAACGGCTGAATAAGACAACGGTGTATTAAGCCAAGTTGAAAACGCGAGATACGTATAGTTGACGCCAATCAGATAAATGATCAGTGTACCGATCAATGAAGCTGTGAAAAAGTGGCCTGTTTTCGGCTCTGATACTTTGTCCGTGATCCAGCCTGCGGCATATGCGGCAGGAATGTAGGATAGAATAAATCCGGCGCTTCCTTTGAAAAGAACGGAAATACCGCCTGAAAAAGAAGCGAATACAGGAGCGCCTACAAAGCCGACTAACGCATAGACGATCATGGCCAGCGCACCTAATTTGCGGCCGAGCAGAAGCCCGGCAAGCAGACAGAAGAAAGGCTGCATCGTAAGCGGAATACCGCCGATTTGCAGAAACGGGGCAAACGAAGTGATATTAGCGCCGATTCCCATCAGGGCGGCAAACATTCCGACAAGCGCCATATCAGCGGCGCGAAGTTTCTTTTTATTCATGAGCTTTGTTCCTCCTCAGTGATTCAACACAACTTTATCGTAAGAGATCGTAAAATAGTTTGTCAACCATTTTTTAATGAGAGTTAACAAAGGGGGGGTCTTTCGTGTTTTTTGGAAAAACAAAAACGCACAAGTCCGACAGGGTGCCTCCAAACCAAAATGTCACAACATCTTTTCCTGTTCTTCATGCAGGCGATGTTCCGGAATACGAAGACTTGTCAAAATGGAATTTGCAAGTTTACGGACTTGTCGAACAGCCGCTCTTGCTGACCTTGAATGATCTGCATGACATGCCGCAGAGCGAAGTGTCCAATGACATTCATTGTGTAACAGGCTGGTCCCGGCTCGATAATGTTTGGGAAGGGATCAAAACAAAGGAGATCGCTGAAAGAGTAAAGCCGCTTCCGCAAGCCAAATTTGTCATCTTGCATGCAGAGGAAGGCTGGACGACGAATGTTCCGCTCGAAGACTTTTTAAAGGACTCGTCTCTTTTGGCCCATTCCCACAACGGCGCCCCGCTCACGCCGGAGCACGGCTTTCCGCTCAGAGCGGTCATGCCGCATCTGTATTTTTGGAAAAGCGCCAAATGGCTGAGGGGCATTCAGTTAACAAAGGAAAACCATCCGGGCTTTTGGGAGAAAAACGGCTACCATATGAGGGGAGACCCTTGGAAAGAAGAAAGGTACAGCTTTGATTAGCGGGGGAGGGTGAAATGTTTTTCGTACAGCTGTTCATATTTTTCATGCTGACCGTCTGTTTTTGGCTTATCATTGTATCGTTCAAGAAAAAGGCTTTTGCTGTTTTATTAGCGCTGATGGCTGCGGCGGTTCTGTCGCTGTTTGCCGCAGCCGGCGATGTCTCAGACAGGACGCTGTGGGGAATTGTCCTGTTTGCGGCGATCCCTGTTTCTGCAATCGCGGCAAAGTTGTTTCAGGATCGGCGGAAAACGGAATAATAGGAAAAGACAGAGTCACGGAGATATTTCCCGAGGCTCTGTCTTTTTGCTGCTAGGCGCCGGCGGCTGACGACGAATTTTCGATCGCAAGCTCTGCCGGAACGTAATCATAGTTTAAGTCCCTGGCTACGGCTTCATAAGTGATATGGCCGTTTGCTGTGTTTACGCCGGCTTTTAACGCACGGTTTTCAAGAATCGCTTTTTCCGCGCCCTTGTTTGCGATTTCAAGCGCATACGGCACCGTTACATTCGTCAGCGCGACTGTGGATGTCCGCGGAACGGCGCCCGGCATGTTGGCGACGGCGTAATGGACGATTCCGTGTTTGACATAGGTCGGATTGTCGTGGGTTGTGATGTGATCCACCGTCTCGACGATGCCGCCTTGATCGATTGCGACGTCAACGATCACAGAGCCCGGTTTCATCTGTTTAACCATCTCTTCCGTCACTAAAGTCGGCGCTTTGGCACCCGGGATCAGCACCGCGCAGATGAGGAGATCGGCTTCCGCTACGGCATCGGCGATGTTGACCGGATTGGACATCAATGTTTTGATTTGGTTGCCGAATTGATCATCAAGCTGGCGCAGACGTTCTGCGCTTAAATCGATCATCGTCACATCGGCTCCGAGGCCCGCCGCGATTTTTGCCGCATTTGTGCCGACAACGCCTCCGCCGATGATCGTCACTTTCCCGCGCGCGACTCCGGGTACACCGGCCAATAGTATGCCTTTTCCGCCTTTCGGCTTTTCAAGGAACTGTGCGCCGATTTGAGCGGCCATCCGCCCGGCTACCTCTGACATCGGCGTCAGCAATGGAAGGGAACGGCCGTCGCTGACCGTTTCATAGGCAATGGCTGTCACGCCTTTTTGCTTTAATGCTTCAGCCAGGGAAGGCTCTGCGGCCAGATGCAGATAAGTGAACAAAATGAGACCTTCTCTAAAATACGGATATTCTTCAGGGAGCGGCTCTTTGACTTTCATCACCATATCAGCCGTTTCCCAGACAGCTTTTGCCTGTTCTGAGATCTCCGCTCCCACTGAGACGTAATCTTCATTTTCAAACCCGCTTCCAGTTCCCGCGTCTTTTTCCATGATGACGCGGTGTCCGGCCGCGATTAGTTGAGAAGCCGCACCGGGAGTCAAGGCAACACGGTTTTCATTGTTTTTGATTTCTTTCGGTACGCCGATAATCATCCCATTATTCCTCCTTTTTCTGTAAAAATGCTGTTGTTTTAGTTTATACTGACTTTTTAGAATTTTCTTTGTTTGAATCAGAAAATAAAAAAACATGCATTTGTGGAATTTCACAAATGCATGTTGCGAAGCTTGATTTCCAGATAAATCGTAAATTTTTCATTGATGTTTTTTAAATCGATTTCGGCGATTTTACTGATGCGCTTCAGCCTGTAGTTCAGCGTGTTAACGTGAATGTTCAGCTTTTTGGCGGCGGTGTTGACGTTGCTGTCGCATTCGATAAACTGCTCAAGCGTCTCGACAAGATTGGAGTGGTGCTCTTTGTCATATGCTTCAAGCTGCATTAAAGAATAGTTTGGATAGCTTGCGTGTTTCCGTTTTTCGCTGAGCACGTCGAGATACTGATAGATGCCGAGCTCTGAAAAGCTGACGAGCTGCCTTGTTTCTTCGGGAAAACGCTCCTTGACCTTCAGCGCCGAGAGCGCTTCCTGATAAGACTGGTGTACAAGGGTGATCAAGCTGTACATTCCGCCGATCGCAATCGTGCAGTTGTTCAGTTTATAGCGCTCTTCAAGCTGCTTTTGTATATTCGCGGCAAATTGCTTTAAATCATTGAACGGCTGTCCCTTTTGCCCCGTTTTTGGCGAAGCGAGGACAATCAGCTCATTATAGTCGATTGTAGCCAGAAGAATTTGCACCTGCTGCGTCGTCTCCAGCAAGTAATGGAGCTGTTTTTCGGTTTTTTCTTCGATTTCGTCTTTCAGCCGGATGATGATGACCGAGTAAGTTGAAGGAACTCCGATACCAAGCTGATGAAAGCCGTCAGAGATCTCCTGATCTTCCGAAATATGCCCGGTCAAAAGCTTCCAGAAAAATTCCTGGCTGCGCTGTTCATTTTTTCTTTTTCGGACTTGATAAGGCAGCAGCTTGTTTTTGACGGAATCCGCAGCCAGCTTCAAAAGGTGAAGCTCGTCTTCCGACAGCGTTTTTTGGCTTTCCAGCGCCCAGATAAAACCGATAACCTCGCTGTTTTTCCAGATTGATATCGCTACGCGGCTCGACAAGCCGACTTCATCGATTTGCTCGACCCTGATCGGTTCGTCGGTTTTCATCAAGGCGGGAATCGTTCCATCTTTCCAAAGCTTGTTGATGACCTTTTCCGGCACGCGCCTTCCGATGATCGTTGACGTTCTCGCCGGATCCGTGTAGTCGCTGTGGGTGCTGTAAGCAAGGAGACGGTGGTTGATGTCTTCTATTGTAATCGGACAGTCCAGCACCTCGCTGATATGATCTGCCACATCTTCTAAACGGTCATATTGATATTTAAAAGGATTGTTTCGATTGTTCATAAAAAAACCCCTACTTTTATGTTTGCATGAAAAAATTTTGACATATACCCATCTTACTTTTATTATGAATATAGTTGTTTGTTAAAATCAACAAAAAAGTCGCTGATGATTTATTATTTTTCATAAATGCGGCGACGTATTACACCAAATTTAATTATTCTGAAATAAGAGGAGTAGGAACATTGGCGATTCTAGAGAAAATTAACGGCTTTTTATGGGGAGTCCCGGGCATCATTCTGCTTGTGGGAACCGGTTTATTTCTGACGTTCATCCTGCGGGGGCTTCAATTTAAAAGATTGATATATGCATTCAAGCTTGCATTCGGGAAAGAGAAAGAATCAGCCGGAGCAGACGGTGATGTCAGCAATTTCAAGGCGCTGATGACGACGCTTGCCGGAACGATCGGAAACGGGAATATTGCCGGTGTAGCCACGGCGATTACAGTTGGAGGTCCGGGGGCTTTGTTTTGGATGTGGCTCGTCGGTCTTTTAGGGATGGCTACGAAATACAGCGAAGCATTGCTCGCCACGAAATACCGCGTCAAAAATGAGCGGGGCGAATATTCGGGCGGGCCGATGTACTATGTCGAAAAAGGGCTCGGGAAGAAGTGGAAGCCGCTTGCCGTTTTATTTGCATTGTCAGGTGTGCTTGCCTCTTTTGGAATCGGGGATTCCGTCCAGTCCAACACGATTTCGGAAGTCGTCACACACAGTTTCGGAATTTCCGACTGGATCATCGGCCTTGTGCTCGCGGTATTGACGGCTGCGATCATCTTCGGCGGTTTTCAGCGTGTCAGCACGGTTGCGAGCATTTTCGTGCCGGTCATGGCGGTTCTTTATATCAGCGGCTCACTGATCATTATTTTCCTTCATTATGATCAAATCATTCCAGCATTCCAGCTGATTTTTTACCACGCCTTCAACCCGGTGTCAGCTGCAGGGGGCTTTACGGGTGTGATCGTGTCTGAGGCGATCAGAAACGGCATGTCGAAAGGGATCTTTTCAAACGAAGCGGGTCTTGGTACCGCTGCTTTGATCGCAGGTAACACGAAATCCGATCACCCCGTCAAGGCCGCTTTGGTTGCGATGACGGGAACTTTCATCGTCACATTGATCGTATGTACAATGACGGGGCTTGTTCTCATTATCACGGGTTTCTGGGATCCTTCAGGCGGTCTGCTTTCTGGTGTTGCCCACGATACATCGCTTGACGCCGGCGCGCTGACAAACGCCGCATTTGCTTCTTCACTGGGAGCCGCGGGCAAATACATCGTGACGTTTTCAGTTATTTTCTTCGGCTACTCAACCATTGTCGGTTGGTATGTATATGGAGAAAAATGTCTGGAATATTTAGTTGGTTTAAAATGGGTGCCGGTTTACCGTGTCGTGTATGTCATCGCTGCATATTACGGTGCAGTCGCAAGCCTCAATACTGTATGGGCTTTTGCCGACATGGCGAACGCATTAATGATGATCCCGAACCTGATCGCCCTTGTGCTCTTATGGAAAGTCATTCGGGCGGAAACTGACGATTTCTTTTTGCACCATTATAATAAGGAAAAACAAAAGTCAGCCGGCTTGAAAGCGGGCTGATCGAGACAAGCCTGCCTCTCTTAGAGGCGGGCTTTTTTGCGCTTATGCAATCCTTCCTTTATCCTATGGAAACGCTTCAGACTCAAATAGGTATATGCAACCATGTCATTTGACGCAAATGTTCCGAAAGAAGAAAATTGAGATATTTTTACTAGATTTCTATAATTTTTGCCGGGTGGAAATAGAGGAATGATAAACCTTTAGACTCATTTTGTAAAATAACAACAGATTTGTTTGACTGTGCCTCAATCTTGTTTTTATAATAAAAGCGTTCAAAAAAATAAGTTATTTAGCCCATATCTAGGGCGAATAGCGCAGGAGGTATAAGGAATATGTCAGGAATCATTCGTGTTACGCCGGCTGAATTGCGGCAAATGGCTGACAGATATCAAAAAGAAAGCGGAGATGTGACTGAACAGGTCAATCAGCGTCTTGATCAAATGATCAACCAGCTTCAAGATATGTGGGAAGGTGAATCAAGCCGTGCGTTCTCAGAGCAATATCAAGAGCTAAGACCTTCTTTTATTAAAATGGCTGAACTTCTAAGCGACGTTTCTAAACAGCTTCATCAGACTGCTAACACTCTTGAAAGCACTGACCAAGACATCGCTAGCCAAATTCGCGGCTAATTTACAGATTAGAAGAATGAGAGAAGCGCCTAATTCAAAAGAAGATGACGGCGCTTTTTCTATTGAGAGGTGATGAACTGGTGTATGTTGACATTACCATCGATTTAAAACATTACGACGGCAGCGCCTTTGACCTCAGGCTGTCGGATTACCATTCTGTTAAAAAGGTAATCGACATCGCGTGGCAAGCCAAAAGCATACCGGTACCTCCCCGGGAAGGCTACTGGGTAAGGGTGACAAATAAAGATGCCGTTTTTTCAGGCGAATATACATTATCGCAATGCGGAATTACGACAGGTGACCGCCTGGAAATTTTATGAAAGGATCTGGATGAATGGCAGAGAAAAAGAAAACGTATCTCGAAGACCAATTAGAGGCCGTCATGACGAAAGAAGACGGTGCTTATATCTTTCGTTTTCAAAGAGAAAAGATCAATCTTGTGAACGGCTTGGAAGCAAACGTCATCAAAGAAGTCGATCCTTCCTTTAATAAAGAAACCGTCATGACCGATGATGAAGTCCAAATTTTGATTCAGCCTCCTTCCGAATATAAAGAATTTCGTTATATAAAAGGAAAAAATAAAAAGAGCAAATGGCTTTTTGCGTACCAGCTTGTGAAAGCCGTTGAAGAACATTCAATTAAAAGGCTGCACCTGATCGCTGCGCCTGAAAACATCGTTTTTGACAAAGGATTAACACCTAAATTTTTACATTATGGAGTGAAAGAAAGCATTCCACCATATGAACACGACGAAGAAAGACTTTTCAATGAAGTGAAAGCCGCCGCTGCGCTTGCTGTCGACGGGCAGTTTACTTTTGAAGAGTATTTAAAATACAGCGAAACCATCAAGTTTTCAGATCAGGTAAAAGACATCATCACAAGCGGGACGTACGGCGATTTGAAAGCCGTCATTCAAAAGAGGATCGATGAACTGGATGCCGAAGAAAAAACGCTTGTCCATCTTCCGAAGAAGAAATGGAAGATTCAAAGGTACATAGGGTTAGGACTTATTTTATGCTTAATACCGGCTGTTTTATTTTCCTTCTACTCATTATTCTTTGCACAACCGAAACAGCAGGCGTTTATCGAAAGCAACCGCTACTTCTTAAATAAACAGTACAGCAAAGTCATCAGTACGCTGGATAAATATGATGCCGGCGAGATGCCTGATTCTGTTCAATATCAGCTGGCTTATTCGTATATCATCGTTGACAATGTACTGAAGGAAGCGGATTTACAGGAAGATGCCATGAAGAGTCTGACGCTTCAAGTCGATCCGAATAACTTCCTTTACTGGATTCAGATCGGACGCGGCGCCAATAAAGAAGCGCTTGAGACGGCCCGTAAGCTGGAAAACAATGCACAGATTATGTTGGCACTTATGAAATATACAGATGACATTAAAGCCGATGATAAATTGTCCAGTGATGAGAGGCAGAAACAGCTGGAACCGCTCGAAAAAGAACTTGAAGAATTGAAGCGGACAGCAGATGAACAGAAAGCTAAAACTGATGAAAACCAGCAGGCAAACACCGAGCAGAGCCAGGCGGACGTAGAGGCCGCAAAGGCTGAAAAGGAGAAAGCCGAGCAAGAGCAGGCGAAAAAAGAAAATAAAGAAAAGGAAGACAAAAAGAAAAAAGATGATAAATAAAAGCGAAAACACCTGTTGTTGGCAGGAGGCGGAGAAATGAGTCTGTTATGGATTTTTTATCATAAAAACTATCAAAAAATAAAACTGGATGATCAGAACAGCCGCACGCTCACAATCGGGCCGGATTTGAAACATTCTGTCACGATCAAGCATTTTTCTTTTGAAAAAGGCCCGGTGGTACTGGAAAAGCAGAAGGACTCAGACGCTTTCAACGCGCAGCTGGGAGGGGAGACTGTCTCTTCTTTAAAGCTTGGTGGAAAGGCGTCCATCCAAAGCGGCGCTGAACAGCTGACGCTTTTTTTAGCCGAAGAATCCGACAGCGTTCCCGCCTACTATTTGGGAGAGCGGCAGGAAGTCGTCATTTCTTCCCTCGATCAAGAAGCGGATGTTTATTTCCATGAAACGGATTCATTCTTTGGAGAAAAAGGTACGTTCTCCTTCATCCGCCTCGACGGGCGATGGAATGTCCTGCCGAATGGCGCCAAAATTTATTTGAACGGAGAAGAAGTGTCCGCTTCGGTCTCTGTGCAAAATGGAGACGAAATCGCATTTGGACTGAATATTCTTCGCATCGTTGAAGATGACCTCTTGGAAATCGAGGGGTTCGGGCAGTATGATACGTCTTTGGAGAACATTCTCAAGCCGAGCTCCGAGACAAAAAATAAATATCCGCACTACCGCAGGCCGCCGAGAATGATTTACGACCTGCCGGATGAAAAGATATCCTTCAGCTTCCCGGCGCAGGAAAGCGACGGAGACAACAGAGGCTTATGGCTGATGATTCTGCCTCCGATCGTCATGCTGCTCGTCATGGGGATCGTGGCGCTCATTCAGCCGCGGGGAATCTTTATCATCGTCTCCCTTGCGATGTTTATGATGACGCTGATTACGTCAACCGTGCAGTACTTCCGCGATAAAAATCAGCGTAAAAAAAGAGAAGAAAAAAGAGAGCGGGTCTACACCCTTTATCTTGAAAACAAAAAGAAAGAGCTGCATGAACTTGCAGAAAGGCAAAAGTTCGTGCTTGATTTCCACTTTCCTACATTTGAGAGAATGAAATATTTAACAAAGGAAATCAGCGGACGAATTTGGGAAAAATCGATTGAAAGCGCTGATTTTCTGCAAATCCGCCTTGGAACGGGAAACGTTGCATCTTCATACCAAATCAATTTGAACGGCGGAGATTTGGCCAATCGCGATACAGACCATCTCCTCGAACAAACGCAAAAAATGGAAGAGGTCTACAGAGAGCTGAAAAATGCGCCGATCACCGTGAATCTCGCCGAAGGCCCGATGGGCGTCGTCGGAAAATTGTCCGTCGTCAAAAATGAAATTCATCAGCTTGTCGGCCAACTCGCATTTTTCCACAGCTATCATGATTTGCGCTTTGTCTTTATTTTTGACGAAGCCGAGTATCAAGAATGGGAATGGATGAAGTGGCTCCCGCATTTTCAGATGCCTCATATTTATGCGAAAGGGTTTATTTATAACGAACAGACGAGAGATCAGCTCCTTTCAAGCATATATGAGATTTTGAGAGAACGGGATTTAGATGAAAATAAAAAGAAAACACTGTATAAGCCGCACTTTGTGTTTATCATCACAAATCAGCAGCTCATCGCAGAACACGTCATTTTAGAATATTTGGAAGGCAAGCAGAAAAACCTCGGAGTGTCGACAATCGTGGCGGCAGAGACGAAAGAAAGCCTGTCCGAAAACATTCATACCCTTGTTCGTTATATTACTGAACAGGAAGGCGACATTTTGATCAAGCAAAAGAAAGCCGTCCAGATCCCATTTCAGCTGGATCATCACAATAGGGAAGACAATGAACTGTTTTCCCGGACGCTAAGAACGCTTGACCACCAGACGGGCATGACGAATTCGATCCCTGATACCGTATCGTTTCTCGAACTGTTCCAAGTGAAGGAAGTCGATGACATCGGAATCGGCCAAAAATGGCTGACAAGCGAATCGGCCAAATCTTTGGCCGTGCCGATCGGCTATAAAGGAAAAGACGACATTGTTCATTTGAACCTTCATGAAAAAGCACACGGCCCCCACGGGCTGCTTGCCGGAACGACCGGTTCGGGTAAAAGTGAATTTTTGCAGACTTATATTTTGTCTTTGGCGGTTCACTTTCACCCGCATGAAGTCGCATTTTTGCTAATCGACTACAAAGGGGGCGGAATGGCGCAGCCGTTCCGGAACATTCCCCATTTGCTCGGAACGATTACAAACATTGAAGGCAGCAAAAACTTCAGCAACCGGGCGCTGGCGTCCATTAAGAGTGAGCTGAAGAAAAGGCAGCGGCTCTTTGATCAGTACAAAGTCAACCATATCAATGACTATACAAAGCTTTACAAACAGAAAAAAGCGAAAACGGCCATGCCGCACCTTTTCTTAATCTCAGACGAATTTGCCGAGCTGAAAAGCGAAGAACCGGAATTTATCCGCGAGCTTGTCAGCGCGGCAAGGATCGGCCGAAGCCTCGGGGTGCACTTAATCTTGGCGACGCAAAAACCGGGCGGCATCATCGACGACCAGATTTGGAGCAACTCCAGATTTAAGGTCGCCTTGAAGGTGCAGGATGCGAATGACAGTAAAGAAATCCTTAAAAACGGGGATGCGGCTACCATCACGGTAACAGGCCGCGGTTATTTGCAAGTCGGCAACAATGAGGTGTATGAACTGTTCCAGTCTGCATGGAGCGGCGCCCCTTACATGGAGGACGGCTACGGCACAGAGGATGAAGTGGCGATCGTCACAGACACCGGATTAATTCCTTTGTCAGACGTTGATGCCGATCGCGCTGCGAAAAAAGAGGCCGTGACGGAAATTTCCGCCGTCGTCGAACAAATTGAACGGATTCAAGCGGAAATGGGAATCGAGAAGCTTCCGAGCCCTTGGCTGCCGCCGCTTGAAGAGCGCATACCGAAAACGCGCTACCCGTCTGAGGAAGCGGATGCCTTTAACTTTGCTTATATCGATGAACCTGAAAAGCAAAGCCAGGAGCCGATCAGCTACCGCATGATGGATGACGGCAATATCGGCATCGTCGGCTCGTCAGGCTACGGAAAATCCCTGACCGCCACGACGTTCATGATGAGCTTTGCCGAACAATATACGCCGGAAGAATTGCATTACTACATTTTCGATTTTGGCAACGGAACGTTGCTTCCGCTTGCAAGGCTTCCGCACACCGCGGATTATTTCCTGATGGACCAAACGAGAAAAATCGAGAAATTCATGGTCCGGATCAAGGCGGAAATCGAGCACCGGAAAAATCTCTTCCGTGCAAAAGAAATCAGCCATATCAAGATGTACAATGCGCTGAATGAGGAAAAGCTGCCGTTTATTTTCATAACGGTCGACAACTTTGACATCATTAAAGACGAAATGCATGAACTTGAAAGCGAATTTATCCAGTTTTCACGCGACGGCCAGTCGCTTGGAATTTATTTAATCCTGACCGCGACAAGGGTCAATGCGATCAGACAGTCGCTCTTGAACAACCTGAAAACGAGGGTTGTCCACTACCTGATGGATCAGTCTGAAGCATATTCGATCATCGGAAGGCCGGAATTCAGCCTTGAACCGATCCCTGGACGCGTCATTATCAATAAAGAAAACCAATACTTCGCACAAATGTTTATGCCTGTGGAAGCGGACAACGATATCGAGCTGTTTGAAGGGATCAAAGCCGACATTCAGGCGATCGCAGAACGCTCGGAAGGTATGAGAAAGCCGGCGCCTGTGCCGATGCTGCCGCTCGAGCTTTCCGTCACGCAGTTTGTGAGAGATTATCCGCTGCAGCCTGAAAGAGGCCTTATTCCAATGGGGCTCGATGAAGAATCTGTCGAACCCGTATACTTTAACCTTGAGAAAAATAAGCACTGCCTCATCATGGGTCAGACGCAGCGCGGAAAAACAAACGTCATCAAGATCATGCTCGAGCACCTGCTTGACCATGACACGAAAAAAATTGCCGTGTTTGATTCGATAGACAGAGGGCTTTCTCAATATGCGACAGAGGATCAAATCAGCTATCTTGAAACGAAAGACGACATTATGCTCTGGCTGGCTGAGACGGAAGAAATTTGCCGGACAAGAGAAGCGATGTATTTGGAAGCCGTTAAACAAGGCGAAATCGACAACCTTGATTTTTCACCGATGGTCTTTATCGTCGACGGACTTTCACGGTTCCAGCAGACGATCGACGCATCGATTCAGGACAAAATGGCGATGTTCATGAAGTCTTACGCCCATTTAGGCTTCCACTTTATACCTGCAGGTAATCACAGCGAGTTCACAAAAGGCTATGATTCGCTGACAAGCGAAGTCAAGCAGGTCAGACACGCCATGCTATTGATGAAAAAATCCGAGCAGAACTTGATTCAGCTCCCATATGAACGCCAGGAGCCGGAAATTCTCCCGGGCTTTGGTTATATCGTTGAAAACGGCAAAGAGAGGAAAATTCAAATTCCTTTATGTGCCGTAGAAAGGAAGAAAACGAAATGACGGAACAACAAAAAAGCACGCTGAAAATTATCAGCGCCATCGTCACGGTCATCTTGCTGCCCGTCTTGTTCTTTCATTTCATCGGTGAGAACCCGACGAAAAAGGTATCGAACGCGACAAGGGAAATCGCTGTCGTCAATGAAGATACCGGCATTTTGAAAGATGACGGAACCGTTGATCAAGATGCGCTGCTGGGAAACGAAATCTCGGCCTCCCTGGTTGACCGTCCGGACTATAAATGGACGGTCGTCAACCGGAGTGCAGCAGAAAGCGGACTTGCGGAGAAGCAATACGATGCGATTGTCTACATTCCGTCGGACTTTTCGCAAAATATTTTAAGCTACAACCATGAGCGTCCGCAAAAAGCGGAGCTGGAATTCAAAATTCAGGACCAGCTTGACGCCGTCAACAAGGAAAAAGTCCAGCGCGAACTTCAAGACGCGCAAAAAACGGTGAGTAAAAAAATGTCTTCCCTGTACTGGCGCTTTGTCAAACAGGGAGTCAAAAAGGTCAGAAAAGAGTTTGACAGCATCGTAAACAAAGAATCAGAGTTCCAAAACGCGATGTACAATTTCTACAAGCCGAGCTCCAACAATTTAGCGGGCGAAGTAGAGAGACAAAAAGAGATGATCGACAGACTGAAAGAGTCGATCAATGAAACAGAAGGCACATCAAAAGAGCGCAACGCAAGCGTCGAAGACTCCAAAAAACAATTGGACAGCTTCGTCGACAACGTCAATCAGTACAAGCAATATCAAGAAAAGCAATCGGAACTGCTGATGGCTGCACAAGCGGACAGTGAAGGCCAGATCCAAGACGGCCTTACGGTCATTAAGGAAAAGCAGTCCATCGTTGCTAATCGCTTCAGTGATAAAATGAGCGGAATGACGACGGCATTTGGAAATTTACAGAATCAGTTTGGATTAGCTGTGAATTCGAATGATAATTTGCAAGAATACCGGTATAATTGGGTTCCGCAGGATCAGCTTGGTAAGATAAGCACTTTACAGAGTGAATTGATTTCTAACTATAAAAGAGAAGCTAGACAAGTGACAATAAATAATATTGAATCTAATTCTGACATGTTAAAGTATCGTGCGGAATTGTTTAAACCTGATAATAAAGAAACGCCAAAAGATGAAGACCCTGAAGATGATGGAAAAGATGATTCAGGTGAAGATGACGATAGTAAAAATATCGAAATAAATTTAGACAATGAAACAGCTGAGCTTGAGAAAATTTCAAAAGAATTAGAGGAATTGTCTAATAACATTCAAACACCAAATAAAGAAGAGCCAGAACCTCCTTCATCTGGGGAGTCAGAAGCCAATACTTCGGATCCCGCAAATACAGGTCAAACAGACGAAAATAATGTTGATGATACAAATAATGAAGATCCGCCTTCTGCAGGAGAAAGTCCTGATGAACAAGACAGTAATAATCTTGAAGAGTTAAAAAAAGAGTTGAATACGATCTCTGTAAACATTGCAGATGTAAAGTCAAACATTGATCAAAAAACAAAAGAGCATAATGAAGAACTTAAGAAAAAAATTGATAATTTAGATGAAAAAGTAACGAAACTAAATGATAAAATTGATGAATTAAATAATACTGTAGATAAGCTGAATAAAAAGTTTGAAGAGGAAAGAGACAACAATTTTAAGAATATATGTAATAATATAGTGAAGCTCGAAAATGAGTTGAAGGATTATGATATTAGCCCTGAAGTGAAAAAGGTTTTTGAAAATCAGGATTTTGTTAATAGAGACATTAATCAATTAATGGATTACTATAATCTATTATCAGTCTATCATGCTACAGTAACAGGGAAATTCAAAGCGAGTTCATCGCTTGAAGAAGGAATGCTCCAAAATAGCAAAGATAAAGTTGATACCGTCCTCAGAGTCGATGAAGACGAAAACACAAAATGGGAAAACCTAAAAAACAACATGCTAGCCACTAGCGAAGATGTTGAAACTTACACAACAGACATGACCGATTTCGTCAAAAGCTACGGCGATTTCATTAGTGAGAAGCAGACCGACGTGCTAAATGAACTCAGCACGATTTCAGAACGAGCAAATGCCGTATCTGAACAGCTGCGCAATCCGGAAGGCGCCGGAACGGCGGTCATGCAGGGAGACGCGACAGATGGAACGATGGTCATCAGCATGCAGGATACGCTTGGAAATGACATTTTGCAGCTGTCTAACATGCTCGGTTCCTTGTCGGAAACGCAATCAGGCGTCATCGAGTACACGGGCAATATTCAGGAAAGTGTAAACGATGTTCAGAAAAAAGCGGATACCCTGAATTCAAACTGGGGCCAAAATGTCGCGACGACAAAACTGATCCGCGGAGACGTGTATGGCATTCTCGGCAATGCGTTCGGAGGAAACGACGGATATGTATACGATCATCTGGCAAGTCCGGTGAAAATCAGCGGGGATGTTCCAGAGTCGAAAGCGCAAAACGTACCGCCGGTCGTCATTCTCGTGATTGTGATGCTTTCCAGCTTGCTGATCGGATACTTCAGCCATCATTATCAAAATGCTCCGCTCTTAGTCAGAGGCGCGCTGTTTGGCATTTTGAATATTATTGTCGGACTGATGATCAGCCTGTTCGGTTTGAACATTTACTCACTCGCAGACGATCAGGCCGTCATGTGGTCGGTCTTTACGATCTTGCTGCTGGTCGCAAGTTCAGCCATCATCCGGACGGCGTTTATGCTGGGATCGATTGCAGGCGGAATCGCAACAGCCGCTATGGTGCTGTTCTATGTGGCGCCGCTGCTTGACTTGGCGATGCCGAATTTCAGCTTTAACAATCCGGTATCAGCCGTATATATGTCGATTCAGTACGGAACTGGAAGCCAGTTTGCACTCGGAATCGGAGCATTAATTTTAATCACGATCATCGCGATTGCTGTTCCTTTTATTATCGATTTTGCAAAATCAAGAACAGAAGAAAGCGAGACTGACCATGATGCTTAATGCGAAATGGGGAAAGAAGGGGATCATGGCAGTCATGCTCTCCTTCTTTCTTTTCACTCCGATCGTAAAGGCGGAGGAAATCGATAAAGTCGATGTCAAGCCGAACGAGTATGAAAAGCAGGATATTAAAATCGAGACGGACTATCTTCAGGAAGAAGAGACGGAATACAAAGAAGAAATATCAATTCCAGAAGAACTGAAGGAATTCTCATTTACAGATTCGAAAAAAGAAGATGCCATCGAAAAGCTGAAAAGCTTGTCCGGAAGCTTCACGAATGAAAGCAATTCCGTGGCGTCAAAGCTGAAACAGCTTGACCTGTCATTCTCGGCAAATCCGTCCTTATCGGGACGGGAAGATGATGCTGCGGAAAGCCGGCAATCCATCTTCCTGCCGATCTTGTACGGTCTGCTGATCCTCTTATGCATCGCCGGTCTGTTCTTTTTGATTCCGAAAGTCAGCGGCCAGCAGAAAAAATAGGAGCGCTCAACAATGAAAAGTCCGAGGTTTTATAAGGTGCTGTCTGCATGGCTAGCTTTTGCATTGGCGGCGATTTGGTTATTAATGCTTGTGGCAGTACACGGGCTGCTCATATTAGAATCCATTTTCTATTACATTGTAGTCATCTGCACATTAGGCATCATTTTACTGATATACCCCTCGCTGAGGGAGGAACACGACCAGGCAATGGCGGACTTTGTCCACTACGGTTATGGCTTGCTAGGCTCGAGTGTGGCACTTGCCATCATGATCTTTGCTTTGATTCGCGTTTTAAAAGGGAAATGCGGTTCATGGACGCAAGGTCTGCTTGTTTTGGGGGCCGCTCTTCAGCTGATTGTGTTCGAATGGTTCAGTTTACTGACGGCGGTTTTTTACGTGCTCGCCGCGTTTCTTCCGGAACAGAAAACCGCTACACTTGAGAAGCAGGCTGATGAATCAGTACAATAATGGATAAGGAGGGACGCCGTATGCATTTATCCATTGTTACCGGAGCGTCAAAAGGGCTTGGCGCCGCGATTGCCGAAGGGCTTTTGCAAAAAGGCCATATTGTTCACGCTGTCTCAAGGACCAAGTCTGAAGTCAGTCATGACAGGCTGATCCAGCATGAGGCCGATCTGACACAGCTCGCCGAAACAGAAAAATGGTTTCGGCAATTGACAGAATCTGTCCAAGCCCGCGATTTTGCTTCGATCACCTTGATTAACAATGCGGGCATGGTGACGCCGATCAAGCGCGCCGGTGAAGCTGAACCGGAAGAGCTGAGGCTGCATTATGACTTGAATTTGTTAACGCCGGTGATTCTCAGCCAGCTGTTTACCAAATGGCTCAAGCCATACAAAGGCAAAAAATCGATTGTCAATATATCATCAGGCGCGGCCAAAAACCCTTATAAAGGATGGAGCGCCTACTGCAGTTCAAAAGCGGGGCTCGATATGTTCACAAAAACATTCGGCTTTGAACAGGAAGATGAGTCTGATCCGGTGAAGATGATTTCTTTCTCACCGGGGATCATGGATACCGGCATGCAAGAGGTTATCCGTTCATCATCGCAAAAAGACTTTCATGAAATTGAACGATTCAAAACCTATCAAACAGAAGGAAAGCTGAGAAGCACGCCTTATGTCGCCGGCGTTCTGCTCGACCTGCTTGAGACCGACTTTGAAAACGGCAGGGTATATGACATTAAAGAGTTTTTGTGAAAAATAAAAAAACAAGCACATCAAATCGATTGTGCTTGTTTTTATTTTATTATTGCGCCAGTTCATATAGCGGAATTTTGAATATGATGTGTCAGATCAATTGAGATTTGCATGAAAATATGTTAGGATTCTAAAAATATATAAAGGAGGGGTTTACATGAGAAACGTAACATTAGTGGATGTATTCACCCATCCAATCGCACAAAAATATTTAACACGCTCCGGTGTAGCTCATGCCGTAGCCTGCGCTTACCACGCATACCGCCTGGCGGTGCGGGCGGGAGTAGACCCTGATATCGCGACAAAAGCGGCTTTGCTGCACGATATCGGCCATTATGAATGGTATACCGACGGGGAATGGGATTATGAAAAATACAAGCAAAACGACATTCACGCGATAAAGGGAGCCGAGCGCGCCCACAAGCTTCTGATCCGCCTCGGCGAAGATCGGAAAGCGGCAAAAGAGATTGCTTTGGCGATTTTGCTTCATACCGATTCCTATTTGCCGGAAGGGGACCTCGATAAAAACAAGCTGCAGGAAATCGTCAAAAAAGCGGATGAGCTGGACGAAGAGCCGGGCGGAAACCACCATTACCGCAAAATCGATCATAAGCTGGCGCTTGAAAAGATCAGAAAGCTTGACCGCATGGTCGATGAATCTTTATCTCCCATGAAAAGAACGGTTTAATCGGACAAAGGGCTGTTTTCAAACTTCTCCCCTTTGTCATTTACATAAATAGAGCGGATGATCGTCCTGTTAAACGGCGAGTTGTCTGCCGTTTTTCCTGAAAGGTCGATCGTCACCGAATACATGCCCGCTTTTTTGAATGACAGGCTGTTTTGCAGCGCATTGATGGAAGCTGGTTTCAGCGACTTTTTCTCGGCTTGTTTTCCGTTTTCGTAGCGGATAGAACGAACGGACGCCTTAACATTCGCAAGATTTGACGATTCTCTGGTAACCGCGTTTTTAATTTGCTCGTTCAGAGGAGAATCGTACGTCACAATGAACAAAAACGCCTCTTTTTGTTTGACGGATGATGCGATCTTCCATGTACCTGCAGCCGGATTTTTAATGGCAGCGGAATGGACGAATCCCCCTTCAAAAACATCCGCCGTCTTTGCTATTGAAAAGTCTTTGAGCGGCTTGCCGCGCGGATCTGTCAATTTGATATTTCCCGAGGAATGATTGCTCAGCCAGTGAACGGTTATTTCCTTGACGCCTTTTTCAACGGCGAATTCCTCTTCTCTCAATCCGTGATTTTCCCCTCCTCTGATGAAAGGGTACGATAGGTTTTCCTTGATGTTAGCTGTCTCATTTGCATATGCCTGAACCGTCAATAAAGGCATAAATACAGGAAATGTGAGGTTTCCTTTAATAATCGAGAAGTGATCCCACTTCCCTGTATTCAGGTTTGTGGCGTAAGGGAGTCTCGCGTTTTTTTCGGTGACGGCTCCGTCATTTTCGCCAAACATGTTTAAATAGACGCCCCCAAAAAATAAAACGCTGCCGAACCCGCCGATTTTATTGCCTGCCAAGGTGAAATATTTGGTTTTCGATCGATTGGGATGATTGTCGGTCTGATCGCGGAACGATTTCATAAACCCCGTTTGGAGCGAGTAAACGGCATCATTTCTTTGGCCTAAAATAGCGGCGAGCCATCCTGCCCAGCTGCTGTAGGCAAGGTCTGCCAGCTGCGAGCCGTGATGGGGGGTTCCGAGCGTAATCACGCGCTCGACATAATGGTATGCGTTGTGATGAATCAGCGCCGATTGACTGTCAATTCCGCCTTTGCTGTAGGAAACGAGAATGACCTTGCGGCCGAAATGCTGGTAGATTTCGCGCAGTTTGGCGGCCAGCATCGCTCCGTTATCCTGCATGTCTTTATCGGGGTGGAGATCGATAAAAGCCGCATTATATCCGTTTTTCCACGCCTGCTCCGCCATGTCATTTTCGTCAAACCAAGCGCTTGAAGAGCCGTTTAATCCATGGACAAATACAATCGGCGGTTTTGCGGGATCAGGATGTTCAACTGGCTCTCCCGCGAACCAGTGGCCCGGATCGCCTCCTCCTCCTTTAAATCCTCCCGCTTTCGATACATTCGGATACACGAGCAGCAAAACAAGCATGAGCAGCACCAGTTTTTTCATCGTTGTTCACCTCATGGTTTTTGTTGTAAGCGTTTTCATCATATTTTCTTGAGGTGAACTTTATACCAACGGACTGAAAAAATTTAGAAAATCTTCATAAACGGGAGGAATATTTACAGTGAAGACCGAAACCGGTATTCAATATGAGGATATATTCCAACCGTCGACATAACCGCCGCATTTTTTCACCTTTTTTGAAGGAAATGAAACTCTTTTCCCCGCCGTCCGTATTGATGATGTAAAAACAGTTGACAGACGATGGTGTCAATAGTAGTTTTTAGAGTAATGAAAACAACCGGGAGGAAACAAAGCTTGTTAAAATCAAAAACCCATTTTTGGACGCTGCAAATTTTATTGGTTCTTCTTATTATTTATGTATCGACAAAAGTGTCTTTTCTTTTCGAACCGATCATTGTATTTGCATCGACTTTATTTACTCCGATTTTAATTGCGGGAATCTTGTATTTTATATTCAATCCGATCGTGCGGTTTCTTGAGAAAAAGCTGCCGAGAACGCTGTCGATTCTGCTGATCTATTTGGCGTTTGTGGCATTGATCGTGTTTGTATTGTCATCTGTCGGTCCCGTGTTTACAAAGCAGGTGACAGATCTGTTTAACAGCATCCCGTCCTACGTGAAACAGATCCAGATTTTCATTAAGCAAATGTCGAATTCGCAGTGGTTCACTTGGATAATGAATCAGGACTTCGTATCGGTTGCCAAAATCGAAAGCTCAATCGGCGAATACCTGACGAGCCTGCCTGAGAATATTACAGGGAGCCTGTCTTCTGTATTCGGCGTTGTGACCAACATTGCGCTCACGGCTGTTACCGTGCCGTTCATCCTGTTTTATATGCTGAAGGACGGCCACCGTTTCCCGAATTTGGCTGTCAAGATTCTGCCTGACAAGTACAAAAATGAAGGGCTGAAAATTTTTAAGGATTTGTATGAGACGCTGGCGGCTTACATTCAAGGACAGCTTATCGTTTGTATGTTTGTCGGAACGGCGTGCTTCATCGGTTTTTGGATCGCCGGTGTGAAATACGCGCTGATTCTCGGCTTGATCATTGCCGTGACGAATATTATTCCATATGTCGGACCGTTTCTTGGAGCGACACCGGCTGTCATTATCGCTTTTCTCGACTCGCCGACGAAAGCATTCATCGCGCTGATCATCGTCGTTGCCGTTCAGCAGACAGACGGAAATCTGCTGTCGCCGCTGATTATCGGCCGCCGTTTGAATACGCATCCGCTGACGATCATCCTTTTATTAATCGGCGCCGGAAGCTTCGGGGGCATTCTCGGCATGATCCTGGCCGTTCCGGCTTATGCTCTGCTCAAGGCTTTTACATTGAATATCGTCCGCCTTGTCCGTTTAAGGCAGAGGTATAAAAAAGAAACGGCGGAAAATGCTGAAGTCTGAACGTTTTGCCCATTTTCACATATGATGCTAATAAATTGAATGGCGGAGGTGTGAAGATGCCGGCGATCGTTGGACCGATTTTTATCAGGCAAGTCGTTGATGACAGCGCAGCCTTCTTTGGAGATGTGTTTGCCATTTCCCCGAAGTGCACGGATTTTTCCGGAGGAGGAGCGGGTGCATTTTTAACAGGGGACTACGGTTTGATACAAAACAATAGCAATAAAACATCCTTCACAGATGCGGATGTGATGGACGGTTCCCAGTCATTGAACCTGTAACAGCCTCTTTTAAAGAGGCTGTTTCTTTTTTATAGTATAATGGGAAAAAAGATAGATAAGGCAGGTGACAAAGATGAAAATCAGGAAGGCAAACATCTTGAACAAAGATCAGATGATCACAGACGTTTACCTCCATGAAAATAAAAAAGAATTTCATACGCTTGTGGCTGTGCCGCAACTGGAGTGGAGTAAGCTGATTTCCTATGAGGAAGAAAAGACAGAGCTCGCCGAAAAGCTTGACCGGTCATTGTCGAAAGTGGCTGAAGCGGATGCGGCCGAGGAGCTGTCCAAAAAGATTGTACAATGGGTGACCGAAATGTAGCCCGGACTCATGCCCGCTGTTTTCATGGGCATACTGATAAAAAAATGCAGCTTTAAAAAACGCTGCCAGCAAGATAAACTGGAGGGTCTAAGACGTGAGCGACCAATCAATGGATCAATATTTACAGCAGGGAATGTACGGACCACGCGAAACGAAGCCGGATGAACGCAGACTGTTTTTAGGCTCGCTGAGGGAACGGGTCATCATCGCATTGACTAAAGGACAAGTGCTGCGTCCGCAGGCATACCGCGAAGTCATTGATGCGCTTGGCTCAAAAGCGGATGCGACATTATTGCTGAACGGTGAAATCGGCTACTCTCATTTATCTCCTTACATCAAGGAGTCCAATAAACAAGGCGTTCCTTTTTCCATCGTGTCCGATCAGCAATCGGATACTCCCCTTGGACTTGTCCTCGCGGCGCGCGAGGCCGTAGAGAAAGAATCGATTTATGTTCAGGACGACATCTTTGAACAGTCGGTTTTAAACAAGAGATGAGGCGCGGGTTTTCGCACGCGTCTTCCACAGGGCGTGCGAACCCGCGGTTTTTGTTTTTTTCTGAAAAAGAAAAAGCCGCTGCTGGCGCGGCTTGGCAGCCATATCCGCTGCATTCGCCATTCACTTGTCCGTTTAGATAAGTTATAATGTTACCTATCATACAAAAGGCGGGGAGGGCGGCAATGAAAAAAGCTCTTATATGTATCGATTATACGAATGACTTTGTCGCAGCTGACGGAAAGCTGACGTGCGGAGAACCAGGCCGGAAAATCGAAGACGCCGTGACGCGTCTCGCGGAAACGTTTATTCAAAACGGCGATTACGTCGTATTTGCAGTCGATTCACACGAGGCCGGCGATTCGCATCATCCGGAAACCCGTTTGTTTCCTCCACATAATATAAAAGGTACATCAGGACAGGATTTATACGGAAAGCTTGAAGCGCTTTATCGAAAACACGAACATGATCAGAATGTCTATTACATGGAAAAAACAAGGTACTCTGCTTTTGCCGGGACAAACCTTGAGCTGAAGCTTCGTGAAAGGGATATTAAAGAACTGCACCTCGTTGGCGTATGCACAGATATATGCGTGCTCCATACCGCAGTAGACGCTTATAATAAAGGGTTTAATCTTGTCATTCATCAAAACGCAGTGGCTAGCTTTAACCCGGACGGGCACGACTGGGCTCTTTCTCATTTTGCAAACACCCTGGGAGCCTCAGTGTCAGATTGAGGAAGGAGAAATGAAGGTTGGAACACCGTTTTACAGACGACAGTCTAGCACTACACACAGACTTATATCAAATTAATATGGCGGAAACGTATTGGCGCGACGGCATTGATCAAAAGAAAGCCGTTTTTGAACTGTTTTTCAGAAAACTCCCTTTTGACAGCGGTTTTGCCGTTTTTGCCGGTCTTGAAAAAGCGATTGAATTTTTGCGGGATTTCAGATTTACTGAAAGCGATTTAGTTTATTTAAAAGAAGAGCTGGGCTTCAAAGATGACTTTCTCAGCTTTTTAAAAGATATGAGATTCACCGGTTCGCTTTATTCCATGCAGGAAGGCGAAATCGTGTTTGGAAACGAACCGATCATGAGGATCGAAGCGCCTTTGGCCGAAGCGCAGCTGATTGAAACGGCTCTGCTCAACATTGTGAATTACCAAACATTGATCGCGACAAAAGCCGCGAGAATCAAAAGTGTGATAGGAGATGAGACGGCGCTCGAATTTGGAACAAGGCGCGCGCATGAAATGGACGCGGCGATGTGGGGAGCAAGGGCCGCGATTATCGGCGGGTTCGATGCGACAAGCAATGTCCGCGCCGGCAAGCGTTTTGACATTCCGGTATCGGGCACGCACGCCCATGCGCTTGTTCAAGCCTACCGCGACGAATACACGGCATTTAAAAAATATGCGGAAACCCATAAAAAATGTGTCTTTTTGGTCGATACATATGATACGGTGCGTTCCGGCATTCCAAATGCAATCAAAGTGGCGAAGGAATTCGGTGATCAAATTGAATTTTCGGGAATCCGCCTGGACAGCGGAGACCTCGCCTATTTGTCGAAGAAAGCGAGAGCCATGCTGGATGAAGCCGGATTTACTGATACAAAAGTCGTCGCTTCAAGCGATCTTGATGAGTATACGATTATGAACCTGAAAGCCCAGGGCGCAAAAATCGACGTCTGGGGCGTCGGCACAAAGCTGATTACCGCTTATGATCAGCCGGCTCTCGGCGCGGTTTACAAACTCGTTTCCATCGAAGAAGACGGAAAGATGGCAGACACGATTAAAATTTCTTCGAATCCGGAGAAAGTGACGACTCCAGGCTTGAAAAAGGTGTACAGAATCATCAATCAGCTGAACCATCATTCAGAAGGCGATTATATCGCTTTGGACTATGAAAAGGTCAATGAACAGGAGCGGCTGAAGATGTTTCACCCCGTTCATACGTTTATCAGCAAGTTTGTGACGAATTTTGATGCGAAAGACCTTCACCAGCCGATCTTTGAAAAAGGCGAGCTTGTTTATGAGAATCCGAGCATTCAGGATATTAAGCGGTATGTTCAAGAAAATCTCAGTTTGCTTTGGGAAGAGTATAAGCGGATCAGCAAGCCCGAAGAATATCCTGTCGATTTAAGCGAAGCTTGCTGGAACAACAAGATGCAGCAAATTCACGAAGCGAAAATCAAGGCGAAAAAAGGTCTGGATCAAGGTTGACTCTGTAAACGATAGTTTTTAATATAACTGGGGATTGAAACAGATAATTTCTTCGGGGATTATCTGTTTTTCAATATTAAGTTCAATATTTGGGCGGATTTTTTAAGCAGCCGGGATTTGCTCATTTATTTGATATACTTAAAAGCGAAGGCACCTCAGTCGCTAGGGGGAAGAAGAATGAGGGTATTCGTTGCCAGACAGCCAATATTCAACAGAAAAGAACAAGTTGTCGCATACGAGCTTTTATACAGGGAAAGCGAGAAAAACTTTTTTTCCGGTATTGACGGTGATCAAGCGACAACAGAATTGATGATTAACAGCTTTTTAAACATTGGAATCGATAAATTGACAGAAGGCAAAAGGTATTACGTGAATTTTACCGAAGGTCTTTTGGCATCAGGGCTGCCGACTTATTTTGATCCGGACCAGCTCGTTGTAGAAATCCTTGAAGATGTGCCGATCACCCCTGAGCTTATCGAAAGGTGCAGGCATTTGAAAAGCCTCGGCTACACGATTGCCCTTGATGATTTTTGTTTAAAACATCGCGTGGAGAGGGACTTGCTCCATCAGCTTTTGGCATCCATTGATATTTTGAAGATCGATTTTTTCAAAACGACGCGGCAGGAAAGACAGAGCATCCTTCGATCATGCCGGAACCACCGTCTGACGTTCCTCGCTGAAAAAGTGGAGACGCGAAAGGATTATGAACAGGCTGCAAAAGACGGATTTCAACTGTTTCAAGGCTATTTCTTCAGCGAGCCCGCTGTGATTGACGGTCAGGACATTACATATCATTTCCATGCTTATTATGAGCTGCTGCATGAATTAAGCGAAGATCAGCCTGATATTGAAAACGTCACAAATATTATAGAACGCGATTTGTCGCTTTCCTACCAGCTGCTGAAGCTGTTGAACTCTCCAGCCAACCGGCCGATTCAAAAGATTAAAAGCATCCGCCAGGCTATCGTGCTTCTCGGATTTAAAGAAATCAAAAGGTGGATCTTCATCCTCTCGTTTAAGGATTTAACGAAAAAGCAAAACTCCAGCAAGAACGAAGTCGTCAAGATTTCGCTGATCCGCGCCAAGCTTTGCGAATTGCTGGCGAAAAAAACGAATCGCCCTCAGCCGGCTTCTTATATGCTGACAGGCATGTTTTCATTTATTGATACACTGCTGCACAAAGAACTGGCGGAAGTCATCAGCGAACTGCCGCTGACGGACGAAGTAGGACAAGCACTGCTCGGCAAAGAAAACGATTATCGAAAAATCTTGCGGCTTGCAAAATCGATCGAACGAAACAAATGGGAAGACAACACGCCAGAAACAGAAGGCTTAACAAAAGATGAAGCGTATCAATGCTATCTTGAAGCCGTTGATTGGTGTCAAAAACTTTTATAAAAAATTCCGGCTCTTTTTTAGGGGCCGGAATTTTTTTGCGCTAAGACCAACGCAATAGCAGGAATATTCTGCTGCGAGGGCTGATGAGTATGATGCGGATGCCGTCGGGATCGAAAGAGGCATCAAGCTGGCTGTGGACGCCGGTTTGCCTGAGCAGGGCAAGGACGGTATTTTTTTGGTTGCTTTGGGCAGCCGTCATGATTTGGTGAGCTAAAGCACGCGATGCTGAAAGCCGGCTTAAAATTCTTTGTCCGTCAGCCATCAAGCCCTCCGCTTCTTTTGCCGAACGCGAAAAGGCGCTGGCTTCAACTTCGGGATAGACCTGCCGGCAGTGGACATGTTGATATGGATACATCCAAAAGCAATAAGGCGGAAGCAATATGAACACCTCTTTTCAATTTTTACGGGTCAAATTGCGGTTTTTGCGGTGTAAGGCGAAGGGATGGTTTTTTTAAAGGACCGAAATGCGTGTCGGTCTATTGCGTGTTTTTCGGTGGTGCATACCCGATCTGCGTTCCGTGAACAATCAAGTTTTTCTATTCCCCGCTAGTTATTACTTTAGACTCAAGGTCGCAAAACGAACAAAAAATAACTGAACTTGTGATGTTAAAGGGATTTGTAAGTGATCTTTATTTGACTCCTTGAAAAACAAACTAAAATTTTATGTTTCATTAGGAATTGTGAACTAACCGCAAAACGTGTAAAATGGGTGTTATGGTCTATTTGAAGTTTGCGGTGTAACGCATGAATTTATATGCAACTTTTCGGTGAAAAATAGACCAATTCCCTTTAAACTTGTATTAACAGATCAAATACCTATGACTCGTTCACTATACACAAATTGATTGATCTTCCAAAAGGAGTGTGGAACCGGTGGAAAAGCAACAAATTGAAGAATTAAAACAACTGCTTTGGCGGCTTGAAAATGAAATCAGAGAAACAAAGGACTCCTTGCGCAAGATTAACAAAAGCATTGATCAATACGATAAGTACACATATCTAAAAACCTCGTAAAAAGACTTGTTTCAGACAAGTCTTTTTTTTTTGTGCAAACGAATCCAAAAAAAGGATAAATTATTATATAATTGTTAAATAAAAAAATTGCTCTGTCAATCGGGAATTTGATTTAGTAAAATATTAAGAAAGGAGGGAGCACCATCTCTAAGCTTTTTTGTCTAGATCACAGTAAAATCAAGCAAAGAATGAATCATTTTATAGACATTGAGATTCCCAACGAGGACTTAAATCGGACGCTGCACGCTTTTCTAGATGCAAAGGACCAGTTGCATTTCAGCGAACTTGCTTTTTATCATTACCAAAGTTTCGGCGGCACGGACACTGATGCGGCGGAAACGCTTGGAGCAGGCATAGAACTCTTGATTCTTGCGTTTGATATATTCGATGATTTAGAGGATGAAGACAGCCCCGATGAACCATGGATGAAAATCAACCGTTCAGTCGCAATGAATGCGGCGACTGCGCTTTATACAATAAGCATTAAAGTGATTAGTTCGGTGTCGAAAGAACCGGTGTTTTTTGAAAAATTGATGGAATATATACTTCAATCGATGCAGGGACAGCATGACGATCTCAGCAACCGGCCTGCCACTGAAGATGAGTGCCTTGACATGATCAAGCGTAAATCCGGGGCGCTGACGGCTTTGCCATGCGTGCTGGGGGCGATGCTTGCCAAGGGCAACTTTGACCCGACGGTTGAAAAGTACGCCTATCAGCTGGGCATTGCTTCACAAATCGAAAATGATTATAAAGCACTTTTTTATGATTCAAAAAGCGATATCGCCAAGAAAAAGCGGACGCTTGCGTACTTATATTTGTCAAGAAAATTTAACCAGCCGTCGATTGATTTGTTAAAAACATTTGAAACTAAGGATAAAATTGCCGATAAAGAAATAAAATGCTATAAAGAGAAATTGAAAGCAGCAGGCGTCACTCAGTATATGTATGTTATGAATCAGCTCGCTATTCAGAAATTTAAAAAGGGAATTGGGGAGCTGCAGTTGGGGGATATGGAGAAAGAACGTTTGATGTCTGCGCTTTTAAACGAGTCTTTACGAGGAGAGTATTATGCAGGAGATCGTGAGTTTTTTGGTTGAACACCCGGAAGTGTTGGAACAGGTTATTGCTGGCAAAGCCAGTCTTATAGGTGTTGATAAAGACCAAGTTTTCAGTTTAATTGAAGGTTTTAAAAGAATTGAAGCAGGTTGGGGTCCTTACCCTAATTTATGGTTCAAATAATGAATAGTAGGGATTTCTAAATGAAGTCATATTATAACAAGGTTTCACTAGTTCTCATATTGTTAAGTTTTATTTATGTTCTCTATGTTTGCTATCTTAGTTTTAATAATAATCTAGTTGGGTTAAAGGTGAAAAATCTTGATGAATACAGTCTTGAAGTTGTGGAAGTGAAAAAACACACTTTAGCCGCTGATTATGCAGAATTAAAAGAAGGAGATATCATTCATAGAATAAATGGGCAGCAGGTTCCATTTAAAAAAGATAAGGAATATACATTGTCAAACGTTTTAACGTTAACAATTGAAAGAAATGGGAAAGTATTTGAGAATGATTCTCTGATATATTTGGATTTAGTCAGTTATGACAGTTTTTTTATATTTATCATTCCGTTGATCTTTTACTTTTTATGTTTAATTTGTGTGTATTTTATTTTTAAAGTAAACAAATCTAAAAATCTTTTCTCAGCATTTTTATTAGTCCTATTTCTGCTTATTACTTCTATAGCTTATGTTAGTGCAGGCGCAGTTGCAAGAGGTGACACTTTCAGTAGATTTGTAAATATACTTACTTTTTTAGCTGTTCCAACTAGCTACTTACATTTTATTTATCGATACTTTAAAGAGATAGGGAAAACATTTTTCAGTAATAAAGTTTTTTTACTTTATTTAATACCATTTATAAACCTCATACTTGAAGCTGGTTTATACTTATTTGAATTTGAGGGAAGTATTCTAAAAAGCATTAACTTATTGTCGTTCTTTATTTCGACGGTTATTGTTTTTATTCTGATTACATATGCCTTAATTAAATTCAAGTATTCTCAACAGTCCTACTTATTGAAAATATTAATGTTGATGAACTTCATTGCATTGGTACCTTTTTTGTTTTTCTATGTACTTCCTATGCTGGTCTTTGGCGATTATATTTTCTCGGCCATTGTTGTGTCCCCGTTTCTGTTGCTGATTCCTTTATCTTTGGTATATCAATTTATGTCTAATAAAATATATGATATTGAATTTTTAATTGGTCGATTGAAATATTATAGTTTTTTAGCGATAATTCCAACTTCTTTAATTATTACTATTTTAGCCATTGTTAAGCATCAAGAAGGAGAATTTTTCACAGTACAGGTTACAATCTTTACATATCTTATCATGGTAGGCGTTTTCTATTTAAAAGAAATTATTGATTTCCGTTTTCGGCTAAAGCGCTTTTCAGAAAAATTTAACTACCAGGATAGTATTTTTAAATTTACTCAAACCATTCGAACATTTACGTCTTTAAATCAAGTTTTAATGGAGTTAAAACAAATCGTTTTGGACGTGCTTCTTGTTAATAATATTTATATGCTCAAAGTAAAAAACGATGGATCGGTATCGATGCTAGAGAATGATGCAGAAGAAAAACCGTGGATCCCGTACGAACAAGAAGTAACCAAGGTCATCACCGACATCGGCAAAATCGTCGAAGTCGACCGCGGATTTTTGATTAAGATCGGTGAACGGGGCGGGACTTCTTATGTCATGCTGTGTTTGTCGGTTTTAAATACGCCTAGGCTGACGCGCGATGAGATTTCGTGGCTTGAGACGCTGGCGTTTTATACGAGTGTTTCCCTGGAAAACGTCTTGAAAATCGGCGAGCTGATGGACCATCTGGAACATGTGAAAAAAGAAGGGCCGAATCCGGCGTGGCTGAATAAATTGATGTTTGCGATTGAAGAGAAGCAGAGATCTGATTTGGCCCGTGATCTTCATGATTCTGTGCTGCAGGACATGATTTCCTTGAAGCATCAAAGCGAGATGTTTCTGGCTGATTTTGAAAAAGATAAAGTCTGTACGAATCAAATCAGGCAAAGGCTCATCAATATGAATGAGCAAATGTCCACCGTCATCCAGACGACAAGGGAAACGTGTCAGGAGCTGAGGCCGCAGCTGTTGTACGATCTCGGACTGGTCAAAGCCCTTTCGAAACTGGCGGCGCAGCATCAGGAGTCCTCATCGATCGATAAGATCCGCCTCAATACGGAAAGGTTCTCAAAGGTGCTCGACCTGGACACGCAGCTGAATTTGTACAGAATTGTGCAGGAGCTTTTAAGCAATGCGGTTAAACACTCGAAAGCTAATGAGGTTTTGATTATGCTTGTCTGCATAAAAGAAAAAGTTGTTCTTCATTATGAAGATGACGGCATCGGTTTTGATCCGGACAAGCTTTATCAAAACAGCGCAAGCATGGGGCTGTCGGGCATTCGCGAGCGAGTCCGCGCGCTGAACGGCAGTCTGGATATACAGACAGCAGAAGGGAAAGGCTTCAGGGTCGCCATTGAAATGGAATTGTAATGTTTAGTTAACATTTTTGCTTGGCATCCGCCAAGTTTTTTCTATAAAATGGTGATAGGGCAAGGTTACGCAAAAGGGAGGAAATTATGAGAAGATTACTTGTGATCGATGATCATCCGGCTGTCATGGAGGGGACGAAGGCAATTCTTGAAACGAACCAGGACTTTGTTGTCGATTGCCTCAGCCCTGAAGCCAGCGAACAATTTCTCAAGAAGCATGATTTTTCTGCGTATGACCTGATCTTAATGGATTTAAATTTGGGTGAAATCAACGGCATGGACCTATCTAAGAAAATCCTTGAGACGTGTTCATCATGCAAAATTATCGTTTACACAGGCTATGAAGTCGAAGATTATTTTGAAGAGGCGATTCGTTCCGGCATGCACGGCGCCATCAGCAAAACGGAATCGAAGGAAAAGATTATAGAGTACATATATCAGGTGCTGGATAATAAAATTGTCGTCGATTATGATTATTTCAAGCAGCTGATTACACAGCAAAAATCGAAGTCAAACAGCCAGCAGACCTAGCACGATCTTTTGACTGAAAGGGAATGCCTGATCTTAAAAGAAGTCGAAAAAGGCTATACAAATCAAGAAATTGCTGATGCGCTTCATTTAAGCAAGCGGTCGATCGAATACAGTCTGACTTCCGTATTCAGCAAACTGAATGTAGGATCACGGACAGAGGCTGTTTTAATCGCGAAATCTGAAGGCGTACTTTGATGAAGGGACGATTGTGATGGAAACGAAACATACACTTCTTGAAGCGTTGGGAATCGAGTTGAAGGAATGCAGCAAAGAGCGCTGTGTTGCCGTCATGCCTGTCGATGAAAGAACGCGTCAGCCTTTCGGCTATCTGCATGGAGGTGCGTCCGTTGCGCTTGCTGAAACGGTGGCAAGCATCGGGGCATATCAGCATATCGATCCAAAAGAGCAGGCATGCTTCGGGCTTGAGATCAACGCCAACCATTTAAAATCGGTGAAAGACGGAACGGTTAAAGCGGTCGCAACGCCTCTGCATGTAGGCAAATCAACAATGGTGTTTCAAATTGAAATACGCGATGAGCAAGACAGCCTGATTTGCACGTCCAGGTGCACGATGGCGGTCATCAGCCGCCCTTCATCGTAAACCAAAAAAACTCGCCTTTTAGGGCGAGTTTTCTTTTTATAAATAGGAATCTTCCTTCTTTTTAATCAGAAAATTTCTGTAGCCTTCATAATCGTCCTGTACGCTTTTCTTTTCCATTTTTACGCCGGTGTTATAGGCGGCCCTTGCGATCAGATGGGCGCCTACAGGAGACGTCAGAAATACAAAGACGATACCGAGCAGCACTTTGGCCGTAATGAAGCCGTGCAGAAACCAGAAGTAAAAGAATACGCCGAGCAGTACGCTGATGATCCCCAATGTCGCTCCTTTAGAAGCGGCGTGGATTCTTGAGTATACGTCAGGCAGCCTCAGCGTTCCAAAAGAAGCGGCTAACGATATCAGTGCGCCAAGAAGGATCAAAACGGCGATAAGCAATTTAGCGGCTTCGATCATTTTCGATAATCTCTCCTTTCTCAAGGAATTTAGAAAATGCGACGGTGCCGATAAAGGCGAGAATACCGATCAAGAGGATGACTTCCAAATATGCTGTCGTATTTAACAGGATGGACACGAGAGCCGTAATTCCGATCAGGTTGATGCCGATCGCATCAAGCGCCACCACTCTGTCCGGGATGCTCGGCCCTTTAATGACCCTCAGGACATACAGAAAAGTGGAGACAGCCAAAATGCCGAGTGACAATTGCAAAATAAATTCAAACATCAGCGGCTTACCTCCTTAATCGCCTCTTCAAACGAAATGCGGATATCACTGATGGCTTTCTCGGCATCATCGATATCGACCGCATGAATATAAAGAATCGAACGGTCATCGGAGATATCGACGACCAATGTGCCCGGTGTCAGCGTAATCAGGTTCGCCAATGTCGTGATTTCCCAGTCCGCTTTAAGGTCTGTCTTGAAGGCGAATATGCCGGGCTTATTTTTTAACCTTGGGGATAAGATCGTCTTTAATACGCTGACGTTTGCGAGAACGAGCTCTTTAATAAAAATAAACAGCAGTTTAATGATCGCCCAAATGTTAATCAAGTAAAAGCGGCGGCGGAAAAAACGCCTCATCAGAAAGAGCGAGAATAATCCGATCACATAACCGACGACAAACCCGGCAGCGGTGTAGTCATTGTTCAGAGACATCCAGCACAACGCAAGAATAAAGTTCAACAATATTTGTAATGCCATGCGATCTACTCCTTCAAAACGGCTTCAATATATTTTTCGGGGTTGACGAGCGTATCAGCCGCCTGATGGAAATACGGCGCGATAAGCTCGGTTCCGAGTCCGATGGCAAGCGACAGAAAGAGCAGTACCGCTGCCGGATACATATAGCCTTTTAGCGGTCTTTTGGCCGGTGCAACTTCCTGTTCATCCCCCCAGAAGCCGTTGATAAATATTTTCATGACGGAATACAAGACGAGCAGGCTGGATAAAAGCATCAGCAGCGTAATCACGAATTCACCGCTTAGAAAGCCGCCCTCTGCAATTTTCAGCTTGCCGATGAATCCGCTGAAAGGAGGCACCCCTGCCAATGAAACGGCTGAAATCATAAACATCCAGCCGAGCACCGGATGGTTTTTGATCAGGCCGCTTATTTTTTTCAGGTTGTTTGTCCCTGTCAGGGCAAACAGCGCTCCGCCAAGCATAAACAGCGCTCCTTTAATGATCATGTCATGAATCAGATAGTAGACAGATCCTTCGATCGAAGCCGGCGTATTGGCGGCGATACCGAACAAGATCACACCGACCGCCGTCACAATATTGTAGATAATGATTTTTTGAACATCCCAGTAGGCGATCGAGCCGATGACACCGAAGATGATCGTAAGAGCCGCAAGCCAGACCATTAATTGATGAGTAAAAGCCGCGTCTTGGGTGAAAATTAATGTAAACACCCTTGTGATCGCGTACAGGCCGACTTTGGTCAGAAGTGCGCCAAACAGTGCGGACACAGCGGCAGGCGGCGCATAATAAGAACCAGGCATCCAGAAATACAGCGGGAAAATCCCGCCTTTTAAACCGAAGACGATCAAAAATAAAACAGCGATGACCGTGATCAGTCCGGTTTGGCCCGATTCACTGATCCGAACGCTCAAATCGGCCATGTTTAATGTGCCCGTCACCGCATATAAATAAGCGACTCCGATGACAAAGAGGGCGGAAGAGATAATGTTAAAGACGATGTACTTTAGAGATTCCCGCAGCTGGATCTTCGTGCCGCCAATGACGATCAGGACATACGAAGCCATCAGGAGAACCTCAAAGAATACAAACAGGTTAAACAAGTCCCCGGTCAAGAATGCGCCGCTCACTCCGGCAAGCAGAAACTGGACCGCGGGATAATAAAAGAAACGCTCGCGTTTTTCGCCGATGGAGCGAAACGAATAAAGAACCGTCAGAAATCCGATAATGGCTGTCGTTAACGCCAGAAGGCTGGCGAATTGATCAGCGACAAGACTGATCCCGAACGGCGGCTTCCACCCGCCGAGATACAAGGTCTGGATTCCGTCCGTATAGACGGTCTGCACAAGAACAGCGGCCGCAACGATCGCCGCAATGGAAGATATGGCGCTGAATGCACGCATCAGCACGATCGACTTGTTCATAAAGATGAGCAGAACTGCGGCCATTAAAGGAATCAGTATTGGCAGAATTACAAGATTATTCATGTTGATCATTTCCCCTCATTTGATCCATATCATCCATTTTCAGCTCTTGGTAGGCGCGGAAAGCCATGACCAGGAGAAACGAGGTGACCCCGAAAGCAATGACGATCGCCGTTAAAATCAACGCCTGAGGGAGAGGGTCGACATAGGATGACGACTCTTCATTTAAAATGGGGGGCGCTCCTTTTTTTAACCCTCCCATTGTCAGCAAAAGCAGGTGAACGCCATGGCTGAGAACGGCAGTTCCGATAATCACCCTCAGAAGGCTTTTTGAAAGCAAGAGATATGTCGCCGCCATAAACAAAATTCCTACAATAAAAGACATTAAAATCTCCATTATTCTCTCTCCCCAATCGTCTGAATAATGGTCATGGTCACGCCGACCACTACGAGATAAACCCCGATATCAAACAATACCGCGGTGGCAAGCTCCGTTTTCCCCAAGAGCGGAAGGTTAAAGTAATCAAACGCGTGGGAAAGAAACTGAGCGCCGAATAAAAATGAGCCGATTCCGGTGGAAACTGAAATGAATAAGCCGATGGCCGCCACATAGATAAAGTTGACGGGCAAAATGTTCTGCACCGTTTTTAAATCATAGGCAAGCAGCAGAAGGACGAGCGAAGACGCCGTCATCAATCCGCCGATAAAACCGCCGCCCGGATTATTATGGCCGGCAAAAAACAGATGGAAAGAAAAGAGCAGAATGATAAAGGATGCAATCTTTGTAACGGTTTGCAGGATCACATCATTCGTCTGAACCTTTTTCAATGCTCTTCCCCTCCTTTCCCCAATCTGAGCCTGATCATGCCGTATATTCCTAAAGCGGCAATGACAAGTACGGTAATTTCAAACAATGTATCAAATCCCCTGAAGTCGACCAATATCACGTTGACGATATTGTGGCCGCCTGCGAGTTTATAGCTGTTTTCAATAAAATACGATGCGATGCTTTCAAGCGAGCGCTGGCTGTTTGCAGAAAGTGCGAGCAGCGTCACAACAGTTCCGACTCCGACCGAGACAAGCGCATTTGTGACCCTGAACTTAGCCGACTTCGGCTTGAATCTGAGCTTCGGCAAATGATAGAAGCAAAGCAGGAACAATGCGACTGAAATCGTTTCGATGATCAGCTGCGTCAGCGCGAGATCCGGCGCTCTGAAAATGACGAAGAACAGCGCGAGTGTGTAGCCGATGACGCCGAGCCCGATAATCGCCGTCAGTCTTGATCTTGCGAAAACGGTGGTGAATGTTGCGGCAATCATGACGGCTGACAGCACAAGCTCATAGATGCCGATTGAAGCATTGCCTTTCACATCGTAGGAAAAGCCTCCGGTAACAGCGAGCGATCCGCCGATGATCACGATAAAGAAGACAAAAACATAGATTAGATAATCGCGGAGAAACCCGGTCATATACGTTCTTGTAATCTTGTTGGAGCCTTTTTCAAGCCCTGACAGTGAGCTGTCGTACAGTTTGTTGAGCGTCAGTTTTTCCGGGAAGAGGCCGTAGACCTTCCGCCATTTTGACAAGGTCAAATAGGCGAGAACTCCGAGCGCAACGACGCCGATTGTCATGTAGAGTTCAGGTGAAAAGCCGTGCCACATGTAAATATGAACCTTGAATTTTTCGTCCCCGTCCAAAAGGGTCGGCATAATCGCCGATGCAGCCGGTTCAATGATGCTGTATGACAGAATGTTCGGGAAAAAGAAAAAAATCACCACGAGAGAGACGAGGACAATCGGCGAAATCAGCATGCCGAGTGGAGCCTCATGCGCTTGTTTTTCAAGCTTTTCGGGCTGATATTTCCCCCCGAACGTTTTAAACAGCAGAACCATGCAGTAAATGAACGTAAACACGCTTCCGATCCAAGCCAGAACAGGAAGCAGAAAACTCCATGTGTCGGCGTTATACAAATTAAAATTCGTAATCCTGAGCATGCTGGTGAAAAACATTTCCTTGCTCAAAAAGCCGTTGAACGGCGGCAGACCAGCCATTGAAAACGCGCCGATCAGCGTAATCGTAAACGTAATCGGCATGATCGTCATCAGACCGCCGAGCTTGCGGATATCCCTCGTGCCCGTTTCATGATCGATGATTCCGACCGCCATGAACAGGCTGCCTTTGAATGTCGCATGGTTGATCAGGTGAAAAACGGCGGCGATTACTGCAACCATATAGTATTCAAAATTTTGATAATGCAGAGCTGCGGCTCCGACGCCGAGCATCGACATAATCATTCCGAGCTGGCTGACCGTAGAAAAGGCAAGTATCGATTTCAGATCAGTCTGCTTGACGGCGTTGAACGAACCCCAGAAAAGCGTGACAATCCCCGTGAGGGACACGATCCAAAACCATTCCCCGGAAAAAGCGAACACAGGGGTGAATCTTGCAACGATATAGATCCCCGCTTTTACCATCGTGGCCGAGTGCAGGTAAGCACTTACAGGCGTTGGTGCTTCCATCGCGTCCGGAAGCCAGATGTAAAAAGGGAACTGCGCCGATTTAGTGAAGGCTCCGATTAAAATAAGCACGAGAGCCGGAATGAAAAAGTCGTGCCCTGAAATTAAATCAACTTGGTTGATCATTTCTCTGATCGAGAATGAACCCGTAATTGTGTAAAGAAGAATGAAGCCTCCAAGCATGGAAAGACCGCCGAAAATGGTGATAAGCATCGATTTTGTCGCGCCGTATCTTGATTTTTCCCGCTTGTACCAATAGCCGATGAGCAGAAAAGACGATATGCTGGTCAATTCCCAAAATAAATAAAGTACAATGACGTTATCAACGAGAACAACGCCGAGCATTGCCCCCATGAACATGAGCAGATAAACGTAAAACGGTCCGAGCTGCTCTCTTTCTTTAGATAGATAATAGATGCTGTAAAGGACAACCAAAGACCCTATCCCTGTAATCAGAAGGGCGAATAGCAACCCGAGTCCGTCAACGTATGCGGTAAAGTTAATGCCAAAGGACGGAATCCATTCCAGTACAGCCTTTAATGTTCCGCCATCCGCCGTCATGTTGATCATGCGGAAAAAATAAATAAATAATAGAACAGGAAGAATCAGGACAAACCAGCCTGTATGAATCTTTCTGACGTTTTTCGCCAATAGCGGAATCAAAAAGGCGAGTGCAAAAGGCGATAAAATTGCAATATGTAAAGCCGTCATATGAACCTCCCTTAAGATAGCATGTATAAATACATTCTGTTCCATACTAAAATTTTCAAACGTTATGTACTTTTTTAGAACTGGTGACCTAGACAAATTATAACTCAAATTTTAATCGGCTGCATGATCTCATGTTAACCGTGGTTTATGCGGTCTTATGAACCTGAAAACAATTTTAACAAAAAATGCGCCATTTGTATAATGGAAAGTTTTTTTGAACAAGATGAATTTGAGGTGATAAAAGATGAGAAGGAAAGCTTTTGTCAGCTTAAGTTTATTTTGTTCGCTTTTTGCGGGAGCGTTTATGATCAACAGGGAAATGACGCGTGAACAGACTCCGGGGATAGGAACGGACGAAGGCCCTCAATACCGCGGGGATTACACGCCGCTCCAGACGGGAGCGGAAGATCAGTCCTTAACGGGAAAAGAAAGAGCTCCCTTTAAACCGAGAGAATATATCAGAGTTGAGAAACGCTGAAAACAAAAAAGGAATCCGATCGTATAGATCAGACTCCTTTTTGTTTTTTTATGCGGCCCTTACGAGGTGAAGAACCTTAGTAAAACGGTCGCCATAATGACGGTTGCTGCCCCGCCGAGACGCGTTGAGATTTGCGCAAACGGCATCAGCCCCATCCGGCCTGAAGCCGAAAGAATGGCCACGTCCCCCGTACCGCCGAGACCGCTGTGACAGCCAGTGACAATCGCTGATTCAACAGGGTACATGTTCATTAATTTGCCGACAAAGTAGCCTGATGTCACCATGGCAATGACGACTGAAGCGCAGACGGCGATGAAGCGCAGGGAAATAACGGACGCCACATCATCAAGCGGGATGTAAAGAATGCCGAGCCCGACCATCAGCGGCCAAGTGAAGCTTGATGACATGAATTTGTAAAGCTGGTGTGCGCCTTTTTCCATGCTTGCAGGCAGAAGCTTTGCATATTTTACGGCAGCCGCCGCGATGATCATCAGGATCGCTCCCGGAATCGCGATGAATTTGGAGACCAAACCGCCGAAAATGAAGAAGGAACATGCGATTAAAACGCCGGCACCCATTAATTTCAAATCGATTTTCGGCTCCTCTTCTTTTTGGTTGAAAATTTCATCGTCTTTTTTCGATTTTACGAGCCTGCCGTTACCGTTCAGTTCAGGACGCTTTTCGCCAAGCTTTTTCATCAGTCCGGCTGAGATGATGGCAACGACGTTTCCGATAATAGCGGCCGGAATGAGCTGTGAAACGAATACATCGGTGGATTGTCCCAAAATTTGCGAGTAAGCGAGTGACAGCGGCAGGATTCCTTCGCCGATGCCTCCGGCAATAATCGGTACAATAATAAAGAAGAAAGCTTCATAAGGGCTGTAGCCAAATAACAGACCGACGAGAATACCGGCGGCAACCGCTGCGACCGTCCCGGCCAACAACGGAACGAACATTCTCATAAAACCTTGAATGAGAACCGTGCGATGCATCCCTAAAATACTTCCTGCTACTAAACATGCAATGTAGAAATACAGAAAATTTGACGTTTTCATCAAAGTTGTAACCGCTTCCATAGATGCGGGGTTAAGCACTTTGAAAAAGACTAAAAACGAAGGAACAAACAGTGAAAGAATGGCAGGTCCGCCGATATCTTTTAAAATCGGAATGCGCTGTCCGACATCCCCGAGAAAAATACCGAGAATCATAATGACCGCGAAACCGCCAAGCATGTCATTCGGCAATTCATTAAAGTAAGCTGCCAGAAAAATAATCAGCGCAAGCGCAATGTATAGCGGAAACGGAATCACGCCGATTTTCCAATTGATCAACTTCTGGAAAAAATTTTTATTTTCTTTATGACCGTGATTTGTAATCGGTTTCAAATCTTTTGCTGCTTCCATCAAAAACACCCCCATGTTTGTATGTGTTCAATTGTAGAAGAAAAGTGTCAATTCTGTGCGTTTTTTAAATTAAAATAATCGATAGATAATTAAATTAAAACGAAAGAGAGCGGAAAAAGAGGAGAAATCTGCTTGATTTTGATCAATTTATAGGTCTTTTAGTTTATTAGGAAGCTGTATCCAGGTGAAAAAAGGGAATTCCCTGTCCGGGGAGAAAGCTTTTTTAAAGCAGCAATTAAAAAAACCCCGAAGCTGTTTTCGGGGGTTTGCATTATGATTTTCTTTTGGCGAGAGATCCTAACGCCTCTCCCATTTTCACTTGAAGAGAGGGGTGAAGGCGCTCATCAGGAATAAAGGTATCCTTTTCAAACAGCAGAATAACGGTCGAGCCGAAAGAGAAATATGCGATTTCGTCGCCTTGGCGCCATTCTTTTGACTCCTGAAGCATTACGATCGAGTTAATATACATCGCTCCGACCTTCACAAGCAGGGCGGACCCATGTTGGTGCTTAAATTCGGAAATCATCCGGTAGTTTTTTGTCAGCGGCGATTTCCCGTAGGTCAAACCGATTTGATTCACGGGGTAAGACGTGCTTCCCAGCGAATATTGCGTTTCAAGTGTACCGTCAGCCGGGCTGTGAATTCTGTGGTAGTCCCTCGGGCTTAAATAGATAATGATATAGGTTCCGCCGATATAGCGGTTCACGATCTCGGATCGTCCGATCATTTCTTCTACGGAATAGAGCTTTTGTTTGACGGTAAATTGCTTGTCACGGGTGATGGCGCCCATTTCTTCGATGACTCCGTCCACAGGGCTGACCAGGCTGTTTGGATCAGCGGGAAGGGGGCGTGCACCGCTCTTTAATTTTCTGATGAACAGCTCGTGCAGGCTGTTAAAAGAGCGGACATCTTCCAGCATCTCTTCTGTATTGATATGAAAGGTTTTGATATAGGAGGGGATGAGAGGTTTGCTGAGCTTTGACTGAGCAAACTTTTTCAGCATCCGGGACACGCCCTTTTTATTCGTCAACTCGATCAAAAACCGGTAAAGCCGCTTTTTCAAGCTGTTCACTCCTTTACTGATCACGCGGGATGCAAGCGGTATTTAAATCACGCCGATTGTGTATCCGATCGTAATAAAAACGAGACACCAAATAAAAGCCCCTGATCCGGCATAAATCAGGAACCTTTTCATGTCCATCTCGTTCATGCCGGACAGATAGCATGTCACATGGCGGATTCCGGGAACAAAGTAGCCGAAAAGAATCGTCCACGGGCCGTATTTTTCAAACCAGCGGTGCACGGTGTCCAGTCTTTTCGGCGTCAGACCGATCCATTTCCCGAACTTATCGAGCAGCGGTTTACCGATTTTCTTCCCTAGAAAGTAACTGATGAGCATCCCTGATACCGCACCTGAAAAACTGATCAAAAGAGACATCTCATAGTTTAATAGATGAATAGAAGACAGATAACCGACAAATGTCATCATGACTTCATCGGGTATCGGCAGGCCAACAATTCCGAGAACAAGCATCCCGAATATCGCAAAATACCCGTATTGGGAAATCAATTCTTTTGCCAACTCCATGAAAAACTAGCTCACTTTCTTCAATAGTTTTTTCCCCTTCAAGCTGATGACTTTGATTTTGCTGACCATGAGAAAGGACAGGAACAGCATAATCAAAATGTACGGCTTTTTGCCAAGGATCTCTGATAAAAGGTTTAAGCAAACCAGAATTGTTCCGGCTGCGGTGATCGGAAGGCCTGTAAAATAATCCTGGTTCTCTGATTGAATATTAAATCGCGCAAGCCGAAGAGCTCCGCAAACAGGGAATAACAATGTCGAAGGAAGGCCTAAGATCGGAGCATCATAAAAAACGATTGAATAGGTGATGATGGCCGGGGCGACTCCGAAAGTGATAATATCAGACAAAGAATCCAATTCTTTTCCAAACGGGCTGACGGCATTTAATTTGCGCGCGGCCATGCCGTCAAGGCTGTCCAAGATAGCGCCGATCAAAACAAATATAATGGCTAAGAATAAATACCCTCTGAATGCAAGCAATATTGAAGAGATGCCCGAAACAAAGTTTCCAATCGTAATTAAACAAGGTATGACTGATTTATTCAATGTTTTCGCATCCTTTAAATAAAAACGTTTTATATAGAAATTAAACAATATTAAATTGTATACGATTTGCTTCCTGTCTGCAATAAAATTCCTGAAATGATTGATAACCAGACTTTTTCATCATACCATAAAAGTGGTAAAGACACTGGCGGCGTCAAAAAAATTTATATTTTGTTAAGGTAACAAAAAAAGAATAAGAGAGCAAACCGCTCTCTTATTCTATCGTTCGGTTGTCGTTTTCCTTTAATATAAGGGATGCCGTTTGCCTCTGCCGATAAATCCGGTCAGCGCGGGAATGATCAAATGCAAGGCGCACGCTTGATATTTCTTTAAAGAAGGGAAGCGTGGACCCGATGCTGTTTATAGCTTTGAGTGAAGCCGAAGAACAGAGCGGATTCGATCGGGTTCCATTTTCCGAACCTAAGCGCAGCGAGCGCGATAAATCCTGGTCCGGTAACGGCGGCATGCGGAAAGTCAAGCGTGACCGTCACAAAAAAACGCCCGCTGTCTTTAGGAAGCAGCGGGCGGGGAGGGGACATGTTATAGATATTGGTTAATCACGTTCAAGTCATTTGTATTTAATTTATATTGGAAAACCGGTCTGCCGATCGTGCCGTAGGCCATTTCTACGTTGAGAACTTCGATTTCCTCCAGAAACTTCAAGTATTTGCGAATTGAAACTTGAGAGATTTCCGTGTGATTGGCCAGATCTTCCGTTGTGAACGTCAAGCTGTCAAACGATCTGATGCTTGACCAAATGAGATTCAGGGTGCTTTTGGTCAGCCCTTTTGGCAAATGCATCTTTTCGGGCGCGCGTTTTTTTTGAAAAAGTTCGAAATCCAGCTCTTTTTGGCTGATATTCCGGTTGCTTGCATAAAGCTGCTGCTTCCGTTTGTAATCGGTTAGGGCGCTTTGAAACCGCTCAAATTCGAACGGCTTGATTAAGTAATCGACAGCCCCGAACCGCAGCGTTTTTTGAACAACATCCATTTCACTGGCCGCTGAGATGACGATCACGTCGACAGCTTGATTCTGGCGTCTGATCTCAGTGAGCAGCTCGACGCCGTTCCTGCCCGGCATATAAATATCGAGCAGGATCAGATCGATGTGCTCTTCCCGGAGGAAGGTGAGAGCCTCTTGAAAAGAAGCGGCAATTCCCTTCAGCTGAAATCCCTCTACCTGGCTGAGGTAACGTTTATTGAGCTCTCTTACCATCGGGTCATCTTCAACAATTAATACATCAATCATGGTCATCCTCCTTTGGTTCATACGGAATGCGGAGACTGAATGTCGTTCCTTCATTCTTTTCGCTTGTCACGATGATATGTCCATTTAAATTTTCAAGGCTTTGTTCGACGAAATAAAGCCCGAACCCCCGGTTGGAGCCCTTTGTTGAAAAGCCTTGATCAAACATTTTCTGCTGTTCCTCCTTGGATATGCCGACTCCCGTATCCGTGACTTCAATATCAAGCTGTCCGTCATGATGGCGGAATGAAATCGAAATATTTTTCTTATCAGTTGCGGAAACGGCATCCAGGGCATTGTTGAGAAGGTTCCCGATAACGGTGATTAAATCGTGTATCACCGCTGTGTTGGCTGTATCCGGAATCCTCGTGCTGCAATGAACCTCCAGCGAGGCCCCCTGTTCCCGGATATAGCTCTGCTTGCCGAGCAAAAAGCCGGCGAGCACCGAGTTTTTAATATGGTTGATAATTTCGCTCGCTTCAGACTGCTGATAGATCGCAATGTCTTTTATATAGTTTCCAAGCTCGTCGTAGTTCTTTAATTGAACGAGACCGAGAATCACGTGGAGCTTGTTCATAAACTCGTGCGACTGCGCCCTGAGCGCGTTTGCGTACATTTTAACACCGGACAGCTGCTCAGCTAAGTGCTTCACTTCGGTTTTGTCGCGGAATGTGGCAATCGCTCCGACGATGTTTCCCTTTTTTAAGTGGATCGGAACTTCATTAAAGACAAGTTCTAGCCCGTTGATTCTAACGTCGCGGTCCAGAACGGGCTTCTGAGTATCGATCACTTGTTTCAGGCGGTTGTTTGGCAAGATGTCGGTGACATCCCGGTCGATCGGATTCTCTTCGATCCCCATTTTATGAAACAGGCGCTTAGCTTCCGCGTTGGCGAGCTTGATTTTTCCTGTTCGGTCAACGGCGAGTATCCCTTCTTTTGTCGACTCAAGCATCGCGCTTCGTTCATTCAAAAGCGTTGCAATTTCATACGGTTCCATACCGAACATAATCGTTTTTACTTTCCTCGCCACGATGACAGCTCCGATGATTCCGGCGAAGATGCTGAGGACGATCACCGTATATAAAGGGCGGAGATTTTGCTGGGTGATCTGCTCAATCTCGTTAAGGGTGATCCCGACCGCTACCGCTCCGATCTGGGTGCCCGTTTTATTATAGATGGGAACAAAAGCCCTCAATGATTCACCGAGCGTGCCTTTTGCCGTACTAATGTGGCGGCGGCCCTTCAGCACTTCTTTTTCGTCCCCGCCGGCAAATTTCTTTCCGATTTTATTCGGATCGGGGTGGGTTTTGCGGATGCTGTTCATATCCATAACCACGACGAATTCGGTCTCGGTGATTTTTTGAACGCGGGCGGTGTATTTTCGGAGCTCATCGTATTCGCCGCTTTCCAGCGATTGCGCCGTAATCGGAGCCTCGGCGACCATCTCCGCCGTCTGCAGGGCAATCTGCTGTTCCTGCTCCCGAATGTTCCTTGCGGTCTCGGACCCGACCATAAAAAACGCGATCAATAAAGAAATCAAAACGACGACGCAGACAAATATCGTTAATCGTGTCTGCAGTTTTAATGTTTTTTTCAACGGCGATTCCTCGCGATCTATTGATTAGTCAACACATAATACTTTACAAGTAAATGGCGAATTTGTGAAGAATCCTGCACCTTTCTGCCGCAACAGCAGGAATTAAAAATATGGAAAATATTCTTGTCAACAGGTCATAAGTCGTACATAATGAATGAGGAACATATCAGAAAGGGACTTTTTTTATGAAAAATACGTATGTAACAGGCTTTTTTCCTTTTATCGCAATTCTTCTTTTCAGTTCATCTCTTGCGATTTCCTCCGTTATCTATGCCATGGGGATGCTGTCTTCTCTCGGCATTTACAAAGGAATGCTCGAATTTTTCTCTGAGAGCGGCATCCGGATGGCTTTGTTTGCTGTGTTTACGCTGATTTTTTTCATGGTATTTTCCGCTTTGAAGCTGATTGCCAATACAGTGACAGAGCTTGCCCTCTTATTTTTCGCCAAAGATCCTGAAGGAGCGAACCTGAGGAAAATCAGGATCGGTTCTGCCGTGTATCTGGGAGCAAGCCTTTTATCCTTTATTTTTGTCCAATATGCCGCTGGAATTGCAGCGCTTTTTTTACTCGCAACACTCGTATATTTAATTTTTATCGTTTATGCGATCCACAGCACGCTTTCATTTATGTCATTAATCGGCTTTATTATGTTTGAGCTGCTGTTTTGGTTTACGTTTTTAATCGGCACGGTGTATATCGTCATCAAGCTATATAACAGCGTCATGGCGAGCCTGCCCGTTTGAGCCATGCAAAAAACCGGAGCGCGGACGTTTGTCCGGCGGCTCCGGTTTTTTTATGACAAAAATCGTTTTCTGATCTCAGGACCGGGAATGGTGCACTCGCTTTTTTGCCCAAACCATTTGTAACGGTTTTTCGCAATAACGCTGTAGACGGCGTCCCGGAGCGGTCTGGGAATGATCAAGAGGGCGGAAGCGGCCCGCCAAAGACCGGGAAGGCTTTTCACCACATGCAAGGCCGCCGTTGATTTCTGATATACCTGTCCGTTTTCGATCAAAATAAAGCTGTCAAAATGATCGGAGGGGAGCTGATATTGCTTGAGCAGCTTCCCTCCGGCGTCAGATTGCAGGGAAGCGAATGAGAATAAGCCTTCAGGATCATGTTTGATAATGAATTGAACGGCTCCGTCGCAAAAGTTGCACACGCCGTCAAACAGAACGATTCGCTCAGGCATATCCGCCACTTTCATCCACCCCTTTTTATTTAAGATGCGTATGCAAGCGTTCCTCTCCAGATTAAAAGCTGAGGTCCCGCGTGATGCAGGTACTCGACATTGCCTTTTGCCTCTTTTCCGACCCATACACTCATTGTATACGTATCCGTCAATCCGACAAACCAAAGGTCTCTGTATCCGTTGGATGTTCCGGTTTTGCCTCCTACATATCCGCCGCTGAAATTCGCTTTTTTCCCGGTTCCTTCTTTGACAACCGCTGATAAGAGCTCGCGCATTTGATTGTTTGTCCGCGTGCTGAATACTTGCTGCGGTTTGTCTTTCCATTTGTAAAGCGTTTTGCCTTTTAAGTCCGTCACCTTTGTGATGGCATGGCTGGACGTGTAGCTGCCGTTATTGCCGAAGGTCGTATAGGCATCGGCCATCTCCAGCGGTGAGAAGCCCCATGTGAATCCGCCCAGTGCAGCAGGAAGACGGTAGTCGTTTTGAACGATTTTATCAAATCCGAACGGTTTTAAATAGCTGAATCCTTTTTGCACGCCGACCCGGTTCAGCATTCGTACGGCCGGTGTATTATACGAATTTTTGAAGGCTGTCTTGATCGACACGGTTCCGTATGTTCTTTCGTTGAAATTGTTTGGACAGTATTCCTTGCTGCAAAATTTGCTTGCGTCAATCATGCTGCCTGCCGTTGCACCCGTTTCTTCAATGTACGGCCCGTAGTCAAGGAGCGGTTTAATCGATGACCCCGGCTGCCTGTAAGCTTGGAATGCCAGGTTATAATCGTATTTCTTATAGTTTTTCCCGCCGGACATGGCGACGATTTGATGGGTTTGGTGGTTGATCACCACCGCTCCGCCTTGCACGCCTTCATAAGGAAGGCGATTCTTTACTTGCTGGACGACCCGGTTTTGCATCCCGGTATCGAGCGCCGTATAAATTTTGATTCCGCTGGTCGTGAGGGAGCTGATGCGGTTAGACAGCTCTTTTTCGATTTTTTTCTTTTCTTCTTTTGTTTTTGCCTTTTTCAGCCGTTCGTCAAACCCTTCCGAAGCAGACACCAATTTGGTGAATTCCTCGTTGACATAAGTCGTATAGTCGGGATAAGCGTCTTTCTTTTCTTTCACATTAAGCGTAATTTTTTGCTTTACGGCTTTGCTGTAGTCTTTTTCCGTGATCACGCCCGCTTTTTTCAGCCCTTCAAGCAGCCGCTTTTGGCGGGTTTTTGTGTAGTCAAAATGTTTCAAAGGATCATATAATGTAGGGTTATTAGGGATCGCGCAAATAAACGCCGTTTCGGCAAGGCTGAGAGATTTCAAAGGCTTGCTGAAATAGAAAGAAGACGCGGATCCAATTCCGTAGACCCCATGATTAAAATAGATCGTGTTTAAATATTTCTCAAAAATTTCTTCTTTTGAAAGCTTTTTTTCCAGCTGATAGGAATACAAGAGCTCTGTGAACTTGCGGTCGAAGGTTCGTTCATGGTTCAAATACAAGTTTCTCGAAAGCTGCTGTGTAATCGTGCTGGCCCCCTGATCAATGCCGCCTTTTTTGACATTGGCTGCGGCGGCCCGGGCCATCCCGATAAAATCAAAGCCTTTATGCTGAAAGAAATGACGATCCTCTGAAGTCAGAAACAGCTGCTTCACATGCTCAGGGATATTTTTATAGGGGACAAATACCCGGTTTTGGTGATCTGAAACGATTTCGGAAATCAGGGCGCCGTCCCTGTCATACATGTAGCTGTTTTGTACAAGGCCGATATCTTTTATATTGATCTTCTCATCGAGCACCTGATCGAGAGGCTTCATAACTTGAGCTTCCCGGCCGGAGGCCATTAAGGTAAAGACAAATATAGGGATTAACATCAACAGAACAATCCATCCAAAAAATGAACGCAACTTTGTCACTCTCTTTTCGCTAAATTCTAGCCATATCGTACCATTCTTTTTCGATATCGAGAAGGATAATTTGATAGATTGGCAGTTTTTTATCCGATTTCAGCTTGCTTTTGCCTCTGATTTTTTTTGCTGGGACCTTTGGAACATCAGAAGGCATGCTCCGCCGAAAAAGAGGACGGCAGTTGCGTAAAAAGCGGAAGAAATACCGAAAAAGCTGGAAAGAACGCCGCCGAGCACCGGACCGATGACATTGCCCAAAAATCTGAAACTAACATTATAGCCAAGCACTTCCCCTTGAATAGGCCCCGGAGATTCAACTCGGATTAAAGCGGTGATGCAGGGAATCATCCCGCCAAGCGCGATTCCGAACAGAAAGCGGAAGAACACAAGCATTTCATACTGAGATGTAAGTCCTTGCGGAATAACGCAAACCGCGGCAGCCAGCGCGAGAATCATCAATATTTTTCCGTGGCCGAACCGGTCGCCTAAGGCGCCCCATTTTCTCGCGGCGAGAAGGCTTCCAAGGCCTGTTGCAGAAAAAGCCAGCCCTGAGAAAAATGCGAGATTGTCAGTTCCGTGCAGCTCGCTGACATATAAGGCGAGCAGCGGCTGAACACTGAAGTTTCCCACTTGAATGACAGCGGTGAGGATCATCGCCGTAATCAGCGGGCGCTGGTGCAGAATCGTCTGCAGCACCTGCTTTCTCGTGTACCCGGCGGAGGCATCGCGCTTCGGCTTCAAAGGACGTTCACGCACTCCGGCAAACACGAGGAAAACGGCGCTGTAAATGGCAAATGCCGTAATGAAAAACGTATATGTAAAACCGACGCGATCGGCGAGCAGACCGCCGAGCAAGGGGCCGAATAACCCTCCTGAGACCGTGCCCATCTGCAGCGTGCCGAGCACTTTGCCAGCCGTTTTTTTCGGCGTCTGAGCCGATATCATGGCAAGGGAAGTGGGAATGAACCCGGTGACGAGCCCCATCGCCATTCTCAAAAAAAAACAGTTCGTATACGGAAGAAACAAGGGACATGAGAAGAATGCAAGTGCCGATGCCGGTACCCGTGATCAAGAGGATTTTTTTATAGCCGTGTTTATCGCCGAACCTTCCCCAAAAAGGAGAAACCAAAAAGGCCATCAAAAATGTGACGCCGAAAACGTATCCGCTCCATTTTGCCGTAAATCCGTCAGAATAGTTGCCGAGCGTTTCAATATAGAGGGAAAGAAACGGCAGAACCATTGTGGAACTTGCGGCCACGAAAAAATTCGCGAACCACATGATCACAAGGTTTTTCTTATAAACAGAGATGCGAATCACCTTCTTAAAAAATTTGAATTTCCTTCATTATAAATGAAATGTGAAAGCTGCATGGAATCGCTGCTCATTGGAATAACGAAAATTGGGTATTTGAAGGAATTTTCAACATTTTCAGAAATCAAAACCTTAAATATAGAAATATAATGATATAATAAGAGAAATATGAACGTACTTGGAAAACATTCAGAAGATCTTAGGCTTGGACGATTTCAATCCGCTGCGCTACATCCATAAGTTTTTTATATTGAGATAGAAAGGCAGGTGTGAAAGTTGGAAGCGAGCACCTTACTGATTATTGATTTTGAATTTACAATGCCTGAGGGAAAGTATCACCCGCAAAATTTTTTCCCGGAAATCATAGAAGCAGGGATTGTAAAGGCGGTTCATGATGAGGTGGTTGAGACATTTTCAAGCTATATTAAGCCGAAGAAGTTTCCTAAGTTAACGAGGCGCTGCAAAAAATTTCTCAGCATTACGCAGGAACAGGTTGACCAAGGCATCACGTTTAACGCGCTGATTGAAAAGCTGCGGGAGCTTGATCCTGACCAAAACAGCGCCATCATTACATGGGGAAACATGGATATGAAAGTGCTGAAGCAAAATTGCATGTTCAACCATGTTCCGTTTCCGTTTAAAGGAGAGATGAGGGATCTTTCCATGGAGTACAAGGAATTCTTTGGCGACAAAACATTGACGAATTTGTGGAAAGCAGCGGAAGAGTACGGCGATTCAGGAACGGGAAAACAGCATAAAGCGCTTGACGACGCGATGACAACGTATAAGCTGTTTCGGCTCGTAGAACGGGATAAGAAGTATTTGGAAAATCCCAAACCGACGACGATCGGCGAACGGGTTGACCTTTCAAAAGTCTTTCCGCACGCCACATAAATAACCCAATCTGGCAAACAGATTGGGTTATTTGTGCGGGAAATATTCATTTTCAAGTGCATGTATAAGCTCAAGCGATTTTGCCGCGTATTCGGACGAATCGTTTTGCAGATCCGTTTTTAAGCGGCTCAAAGCTGAGCGGAGCGAATCCGCATAATCCGGTACAGCTTCATCGAACGGCTTCACCATGCGGTGCTGAATATTTGTCTGTTCACCGAAAGCGAGCGCTTTTCGTTCATGAAAAAAAGGGACGTCTGCCTGATTGGGATGATGAAGATCGCCTTGCTTCGGGTGGGTCAGCACGGCGATGATTTTGACCAGGTAGTGCATCGGTTTAACATCCGTAATTTCGCCGATGTAGACGCCTGTCTTATAAAAGCCCTTTACACGATCTCCGACTTGAAATTGGTTGTTCACTGCATCTGCCTCCTAATGGTATCATAATAAATAAATGGTAAAAAAATCATTTCAGGGAGGAAGAAAAATGGCGCCGTTTCTGATTCAGTTTATGCTCTATTTTCCTGAAGACAAAAGAGAATATATCCCTTCTTTTATTACGCTGGCCGTTTTCTTTATCATCGCGATTGTTGTATTCCGGCTGATCATCAAGCATTCCAAAAAAGAAGCTGAAAAAGCGGAAAAGCTGGAAAGAGAATTGAATGAAACCATCCACAAGCGCTCTTAGAAGCGCCCGGGAACGCTTATGAAAAAGCGGTCTTCAGACGTCTGAGCCCGTCTTTTACAACAGAGAGCGAACATCCGACATTCATTCTGACGAATCCTTCTCCGCCCGGTCCGTACTTCGGTCCCGGCTCTAGAATCAGCTTTCCTTTATGAAGGAGAAGCCGTTTGATGTCCTGATCCGTCAATCCGAGCTTGCGGCAGTCAAGCCATGCCAAGTAAGAGGCGTCTGGCTCCATCATGCGGACCTCGGGCAGCTCCTCTGCTAAAAAGCGGCGGACTTCTTCTATATTTCGTTCGATGTAAGGGATAAGCTGATCGAGCCACGGTTCGCCTGTTGAATAGGCCGCTTCGATTGCTGCAACTGCAAATGTATTTAAAGAATGCAGTCCCTGACGCTGCATAACCTTTGCAAAGGCGGTTCTCTTCGCCTTGTCGGGTATGATGATGGCTGAGGCCTGCAACCCGGCCAAGTTAAACGTTTTGCTCGGTGCAATGCATGTGATCGAAATGTCCGCGAATTCCGGAGATAAAGAGGCGAACGGCGTATGGTTCAGTCCGTTCAGCATCAGGTCTGAATGGATTTCGTAGGAAACAACTGTGACACCGTGTTTAAGGCAGAGTTCGCCCAGCGTTGTCAGCTCTTCTTTCGACCATGAACGTCCGGAAGGGTTGTGCGGATTGCAAAGAATGAACATCTTCACATCCGGTTCCCCAAGCTTTTTTTCAAGGTCGGAAAAATCCATTTCATAGCGGCCGTCTTTTTCGATTAATGGATTGTGTAACACAACCCGTCCGTTTTTTTCAACTATATCAAAGAACGGCGTATATACAGGCGGCTGTATGACCACCCGCTCGCCGGGCTCTGTGTACGCCTGCACCGCTTGGGCGAGCGCTGTTACAATGCCCGGGCTGAAAGTGATAAACGCCGGTTCAGTATTCCATCCGTGCCGGCGGCTGAGCCAATCGGTGACAGCTTCGTTCGTGCCCGCGCTTGCAGATGTATAGCCGAAAACCCCGTGCTCCAAACGCTGCTGAAGAGCGTCAATAACGGGCTGGGGGGCGCGGAAATCCATATCAGCCACCCACATTGGAAGCGCGTCATCTACACCGAATAATTCCTGTGTTAAGTCCCACTTCACAGACTGGGTCCCGCGTCTGTTATGTTCTGTATTAAAATCCATGATCTCACCTCATGTCTTTTTCATATGTTATACATTAACTGTGATAAGGATAGATTGCAATGTTTTAACCATGAAAGCTTTTATAAAATAAAGGGAGTGGTAGCCGGTGGAATGGAGCGATGTGCCCTGAGTGGGCTTTTCAGCGTCATCTCAACCCTATGAGCTGGTATATTCGCCCGGTTTTTCTCGTGGCGCTTGCGTATTTTTGCTATAGGCGGACTTGGAAAGGCGTCATCGTTACTTTTTTGCTGATGACGAGCAGCATGGTTTGGTTTCCCGTCCCAGAGCGGATCAATCCGGAGATGCAGGCTGTTTTGGATTACGAGCTGAAGCTTTTGTCCATCCCGCTTTCTGCCGTGCTCACGCTCGCTTTTATGATGGGGTTTCTCGTGTTGATTGGCGCGGCATTTTGGAAGCGCTCCTTAGGGTGGGGACTTGCGGTATTGAATGTGACGCTGATCGGCAAGGTCGTGCTGTCAGTGATGCTGACGGGGGAAAACGGCTGGGCGCCCCTCGGAAATACCGTCTTCGGATTGATTCTCGTCAACGGCATCGGGCTGCTGCTGATCGCCTGGCGGAGGAAGCGGAGAAAAGCCGGCCGATAGCCTGGTGCTTTCCTTATCGACAAGCCGGCGCGTTATGATACAATAGCTTTTGAAACATTACAATGAAGCGGTGATCATGATGAAAGAAAGTCAGGCAGCAGCACAAATCATCCACATCATAAAGGAATGGGATCCGTTTCAAGCCGGACCCGATTTTTATGAAACGGAAGCGGCCGAGATCGTTCAGGCCGTCTACACGGAAAACGATGCAGAGCGGCTGGGCGAAGCGATCCAGTCCGTTTTTGAAGTATCATTTGATCAGACGCTGCCGCTGGCAAAATGCAAACAGCTGGCTGAACGGCTCCTTGCGATCAAAGACAGCAGTTCGTGCTGATCAGAATTAAAAAAACCGCCAATCGGCGGTTTTTTATATTCATGTCAAAATGAAATTGGCAATTTTGTCTGATACATAATCCGGATTTTCTTCGGGGACGAGGTGTCCGGTATCCCGCAGGGAATAGAAAATGGAATTGGGCAGATCCTGATGAAGCCTTTTTCCGATCTGTACCGGGACGACGCGGTCCTCTTCGCCCCAGATTAAGAGGGAGGGCGTCTCGATTTTCTTCAAATCGTCCGGTAATAAATCGCCTTCCCGGTGTCTGATGAGACGCGCGAGCGCTCTGAAAATTTGATCGTCGAGAAACGGTTTCAGGTAGCCGTTGATCATTTCCTGATCGATCAGAGAACTGTCGTAGACAACATTCATGAGATTTTTCAGCACGCCTTGTTTTGACAGCCAGCGCTTGATGTACAAATAAAAATAAGGAATATGGCTCCCGAAAATGAGCGAGCGGGGCGAACGCTTTAAATAGCCTGAGCTGCACAACAGGACGACTTTTTTGAACAGTTCAGGCCTTTCCTTTATCGCATAAAGTGAAATCTGGCCGCCCATCGAATGCCCGACAAGCACGGCGTCATTAATCTTCAGCCTTTCGATCAGTTCGATGACCACCCTGGCCATGTTTTGATAGGTATACACAAAGGTGCTGGATTTTTCTGATTGGCCGAAGGGAGGCAGGTCAACGGCGACTAAATTAAACTCATCCTTCAGAAGAGGAATGATTTTTCTGTAGCAAAACGAGGAAGAAAGAAAGCCGTGTATTAAAACGAGCGATGTCCTGCCCGGATTCTCGTAATGCTCATAATATATTTTGACCCCTTGAATGGTCTCAATAGAAGGTTTTGTTAACAGCATGATCCAAATCACTCCGAATGTTTTTCTTTCATGTTCAAACAATCTGGCTGCATGTTGTCGCCTAAGTTCTGAGTACGTTATTTATCGTACCCGAAAAAAAATTTTTCACGCTTTGATTTCGCTTTTTTTACCGCCTTACATTCGTTCAAAAACGTGCTATAATATTCAGAAGATTTCTTGACATATAAAAGGTGTGATAACGAGATGAAGCTAACAGAAAAAGAAACAGAAATATTGGAAATATTAGAGGAAAACAGCCGCCTCGAACCTGAAACTATTGCTAAAATGGCGAACATTTCACAGGAAGAAACAAAAGCGATTATCGAAAAGCTTGAAAAAGAAAAGGTCATCATCGATTATTCGGCAATGATCGACTGGCGAAAAGTCGACGGCCATGAAGGCGTGACAGCGATGATCGATGTGAAGGTAACGCCGAAGCGCGGCGTCGGATTTGACGAAGTGGCCGAGCGGATTTATCGTTTTCAGGAAGTTGAATCCGTTTACTTGATGTCAGGCGTATATGATCTGTCGGTTGTCATCCGCGGCAGAACGATGTCGGATATTTCGCATTTCGTGTCCGAAAAATTATCGACGCTCGAATCGGTCGTGTCGACAACCACCCACTTTATTTTAAAGAAATACAAGCATGACGGTAAAGTTTTTGACTCCGGTGATGATGACAAAAGAATCGTGGTGTCTCCTTAAATGAGGACAACTTATATTTCTAAAGCAGCCCAACAAATCAAACCGTCGGGCATCCGCAAATTTTTTGATCTTGCGTCCACAATGGAAGGCGTGATTTCATTGGGTGTCGGAGAGCCCGATTTTGTAACGGCGTGGAATGTCAGGGAAGCGAGCATCCTTTCCCTTGAACAGGGCTACACGTCATATACGGCAAACGCGGGTCTTCTTTCTTTGCGGAAAGAGATCAGCGCTTATCTGGACAAACGCTTTCATCTGGATTATGCTCCTGATGACGAGCTGATTGTCACAGTCGGAGCAAGCCAGGCGCTTGATATTGCGGTTAGGGCGATCCTTGATCCCGGAGAAGAAGTGCTGATTCCCGAGCCTTGTTTTGTCGCTTATGAAGCGCTTGTCTCTTTGGCGGGGGGAAAAGCGGTTCACATTCACACGAACGCAGCGCACGGATTTAAAGCGAGCGCAGCCGATTTTGAAGCCGTTCTGACTGAACGTACGAAGGCCATTATCCTTTGCACCCCGTCTAATCCGACAGGCTCTGTTTATTCAAAAAAAGAACTGGAAGAGATCGCGGCTTTTGCTGAAAAGCATGACCTGATTGTAATAGCGGATGAAATATACGCCGAGCTGACATACGATGAAGCGTATACAAGCTTTGCGGAAATCGCCGGAATGAAAAAGCGGACGATATTGATATCTGGTTTTTCGAAAGGGTTTGCCATGACAGGCTGGCGCCTTGGATATGTCGCAGCTCCTGCATATTTAAGGGATCCTATGCTGAAAATTCACCAGTACTCGATGATGTGCGCGCCGAGCATGGCTCAATTTGCGGCGGAGGAAGCCCTTAAAAACGGTCTCGAAGACGTCGAAAAAATGAAAAAAAGCTACCGCCGCAGAAGGAATGTGTTTGTGGATTCACTGAACGAAATCGGGCTTGACTGTCATCAGCCGGGGGGCGCTTTTTACGCGTTTCCGTCCGTTAAAAAAACGGGCATGAGCTCCGAAGAGTTTGCAGAGGAGCTTCTCATCAGCGAAAAAGTCGCCGTCGTCCCGGGCAATGTTTTCGGTCCGAGCGGCGAAGGCTATATCAGGTGTTCCTATGCTTCCTCACTTGAACAGCTTCAGGAAGCGCTCGTCAGAATGAAACGCTTTGTGCAGAAGGTCGGCGCAGTTCAATAAAAAAATGCGCACCTAAAAGGTCCGCATCAACATAAGGGGGGAATACTAGAAAGCCTTATTTGTTCTTTAGTATTCCCCTTTTATCTCGGTTTTAAACATACAATGATAAAAAAAGTTTTTTTGCTTAATAAAGACTTATATGATATAATTTTTTATTGCGTATAAAAAGAGATTAAATTCATAAGATTTAGGAGTTGTTAGTTATGACAGCAAAATTTGAAGTAGGCAGTGTTTACACTGGAAAAGTGACTGGATTACAGGCGTACGGAGCGTTTGTTGCATTAGATGAAGAAACACAGGGACTCGTGCATATTTCTGAAGTAACACACGGTTTCGTTAAAGATATTAATGAGCACTTGGCGATCGGTGATGAGGTGCAAGTGAAGGTTCTTTCTGTAGATGAGGAAAAAGGCAAAATCAGCCTTTCTATCCGCGCTACACAGGCCGCTCCTGAACGAAAAGAAAGCAAGCCTAGAAGACAAAAGGCTGTTCAAGCCGAAGATACAGCTGCTCCACAAGGGTTCAACACGTTAAAAGACAAACTTGAAGAGTGGATCGAGCAGTCCAACAGAAAAGATCTGATTAAGAAGTAATTGAAAAACTCCGGCCAAAGCCGGAGTTTCAGCTTGTCGACAAAGCCATAAAAAGTGGCTTGATCGACAAGCTTTTTTTGTTAAAATGTGAGTGAAATCTAGT